>NZ_JRMK01000031.1:0-36301 GCF_000972925.1 Mycobacterium sp. UM_Kg1
CAGGCCAGTGCCGCGGTGGCGATCGTCTTGCCCACCCCGGTGCCCGTGCCGGTGATGACCAGCACCGTCATGATGACGCCACGGCGGGGTGATCGCGCAGGACATCCTGCAGCACCCGCCGGGCCAGCTCCAGATCGGCACCGGTCAGCGACGCCCGCGCGGTCAACCGCAGCCGCGAGGTGCCGGCCGGCACGGTCGGCGGCCGGAAGCAGCCCACCCGCACGCCGGCATCCAGGCACGCGGCCGCTGCCGCCACCGCCACCTCCGGGTCGCCCAAAACGACCGAGACCACGGCGGATTCCGGCTGCGGGCCCACCTCGCAGATCTCGGCCAGCACGGCGGCGTGCCGCAGCACGTCGGTGGCGCGCGACGGCTCGGCGATCAGCACGTCCAGGGCGGCCGAGGCCGAACCGAGTGCCGCCGGGGCCAGACCGGTGTCGAAGATGAACGAGCGGGCCGTGTCGATCAGGTGGTCACGCACCTCCACCGGCCCGAGCACCGCCCCGCCCTGGCTGCCCAGCGCCTTGGACAAGGTCGTGGTGATCACGATGTCGGGTGCGGCGGCCAGCCCGGATTCGTGCACCAGCCCGCGGCCGCCCGTGCCGCGCACCCCCAGCGCGTGCGCCTCGTCGACGATCAGCAGCGCACCGTAGCGGCGGCATACCTCGTGCAGCTGCCGCAGCGGGGCCAGCGCTCCGTCGGTGCTGAACACCGACTCGGTCAGGACCACGGCGCGGTCTTCGGCGCGCGAGGCCAGCGCGGCGGCCACAGCGTCGACGTCGCGGTGCTCGGTGACCACGACCCGGGACCGGGACAGCCGGCACGCGTCGACCAGCGAGGCGTGGCAGTAGGCGTCGGACACCACCAGTGCGCCCGGGCCGGACAGGCTGACCACCGCGCCCAGGTTGGCGGTGTAGCCCGACGAGAAGACCAGCCCGGCGGGCGCGCCCACGAAGTCGGCTAACTGCTGCTCGAAGCGCTGATGAAGTTCGGTGTTGCCCGTCACCAGCCGGGATCCGCCGGCGCCGCCGCCCCAGGTCTGCAGGGCCTCGATGCCGCCGGCGATGACGGCGGGGTGCGTGGCCAGGCCCAGGTAGTCGTTGGACGCCAGGTCCAGCTCGGTCGCGACGACGGGCCGCACCCGCAGGGAACGCCGCAGGCCGTCCTTCCGGCGCCGCTTCGCCACCTCGGCCAGCCAGGCCAGTGGTGACAGATCGGTGCGGGTCACGCGGTGCTCCCTGTGCTGTCTCGAGGCGACTTGAACACCGTTCAGGCTAAGGCATGCGCCACGGCCACCATCGCGCCGCCGATGCGGGCGATCTCGTCAGGCGTACACACATACGGCGGCATCGCGTAGACCAGGTTGCGGAAGGGCCGCAGCCACACCCCGTGCTCCAGGGCGACCGGCGTGGCGACGGCCAGGTCCACCGGTTGCCGGCATTCGATGACCCCGATGGCGCCGCGGACCCGCACGTCGGCGACGCCGGGCAGCTGCCGTGCGGGGTCCAGGGCGTCGGTCAGCCCGGCCCCGATCCCGGCGACCGCCGCTCGCCAGTCCTGGCTCAACAACAGTTCGGTGCTGGCGACCGAGACTGCGCACGCCAGCGGGTTGGCCATGAACGTCGGGCCGTGCATCAGGGCGCCGGCCTCGCCACTGCTGATGGTGTGGGCGACCTCCGCGCTGCACAGCGTTGCGGCCAGGCTGAGGTAGCCGCCGGTCAGCGCCTTGCCCACACACATGATGTCGGGGCTGACCCCGGCATGGTCGGCGGCGAACAGTTCGCCGGTGCGGCCGAAACCGGTGGCGATCTCGTCGAAGATCAGCAGTACGCCCTGGCGCGTGCAGGCGTCCCGCAGATCGGTCAGGTAGCGCGGATCGTGGAACCGCATTCCGCCGGCGCCCTGCACCACCGGCTCGACGACCACCGCAGCCACCTCGTCGCGGTGCTGTTCCAGTCGGGCCTCAAAGGCGGCGCTGTAGGCCGGGTCGTAGTGCCGCGGCACCTGTGGGGCGAACACCTGGTCCGCCAGGACGTCGCGCCACAGCGAGTGCATGCCGCCAGCGGGGTCACAGATGCTCATCGGGGTGAAGGTGTCCCCGTGGTAACCACCGCGCCAGGTCATCAGCCGGTGTTTGGCCGGGCGGCCGCGCGCGCGCCAGTACTGCAACGCCATCTTGACCGCGACTTCCACCGACACCGACCCGGAATCGGAGAAGAACACCGTGTCCAGCCCGGCCGGGGTGATCTCGACCAGCAGCTTGCCCAACCGGGCGGCGGGCTCATGAGTGAGCCCGCCGAACATCACGTGGCTCATGGTGGCCAGCTGTGCGGAGGCCGCGGCATCCAGGGCAGGGTGGCCGTGGCCGTGGATCGCCGCCCACCAGGAACTCATCGCGTCGAGCACGTCGTGTCCCGCGTCGTCGCCGGCCAGCGTCAGATACGCGCCGCGGGCGCCCAGCACCACCGCCGGCCGTAGGGTCTCGGCGCCGATAGTGCTGTACGGGTGCCAAAGATGGGCGGCGTCGATGGCGCTGATCTGGTCGGGAGTCAACGCGGACATGCCTGACGACAGTACTGGCCGGCGGCGTAACCGTTGGGTCACAGGTTGCGCAATTTCTCTCCCACGACCGCTGCACATGCCTATGCGGCAGGTAACCTCTGTGACAGAAGTGATTAGTGATACTGCCGTGAATACCGGCCCGAGGAATTGGGGGTTGCTCCGATGAAACGCGTCTGCGCTACCGCGATCGCACTGGCGGCGGCCCTGGCCCCGGCGACGGGTGCGGCGCCGGCCTACGCCGACCCGCTTTCACAGACCACCCAGAACCAGCTCATCGAGCGGGTGATCCAGCGGGCCCTGTCGCAGCGCGGAGTGCCCTTCGTCTACGGCGGCGGCGACATCAACGGGCCCACCAACAGCGCCCGCGCCCGGGCCGCCACCACCCGCAGTGCGCTGACCGACCTCACCGGCCGCGCCCTGCCCACCGGTCCACTCGCGACCGGCAGCACCACCGCGGGCCTGCCGGGCACCACGTCGGCTCCCAGTGACGACTTCGCAGACACCACCACCGTCGGCTTCGACGCCTCAGGCCTGATCCAGTACGCGTTCGCCGGTGCCGGCATCAAGATGCCCCGCACCTCCGGCGAGCAGTGCAGTGTCGGCCAGAAGGTGCCGCCTGCGCAGGCCCGCCCCGGCGACCTGCTGTGCTACGGCCCGGGTGGCTCGCAGAGCGTCGCGCTGTACCTGGGCAACAACCAGATGATCGAGGGCACCAGCCCCGCCGTGACGGTCTCCCCGGCCCGCACCACCAACATGGTCCCGTACCTGACCCGGGTGCTCGGCTGAGGCTCCCGGGGGGCAGCACAACCCACTCGATGGACATCACAACGCGCGGAGTGCGGTTTCCCCAGGACGATTAGGTAGATTATCGGGCGATCATGATTGCCCTGTCTCCCTCCCGACCGGCGGTAACTCCTGTCGCGGGATCTGCCGCGGGGCCGGTTCGCACCCCTGGGCCGGCCGTCACGATGGGCAACCGCAAAGCGGGCTTCTACCGTCACGACCTCGACGGTCTGCGGGGCGTCGCCATCGCCTTGGTCGCGATCTTTCACGTCTGGTTCGGCCGGGTCTCCGGCGGGGTCGACGTCTTCCTGGCGCTCTCGGGCTTCTTCTTCGGCGGAAAGCTGCTGCGGGTCGCCGTCAAGCCCGGTTCGTCGCTGTCGCCGATCCCCGAGCTGATCCGGCTGGTCCGCCGACTGCTGCCCGCGCTGGTGGTGGTGCTGGCCGCCTGCGCCGTGCTGACCATCCTCATCCAGCCGCAGACCCGCTGGGAGACCTTCGCCGATCAGAGCCTGGCCAGCCTGGGGTACTACCAGAACTGGGAACTGGCGCGCAGCGCCGCGGACTACCTGCAGGCCGGCGAGGCCGTGAGCCCGCTGCAGCACATCTGGTCCATGTCGGTGCAGGGCCAGTTCTACCTCAGCTTCCTGCTGCTGGTCTTCGGCTTCGCCTACCTGCTCAGGCGGGTGCTGGGCAGCCGTCTGCGGGCCGCGTTCGTCGTGTTGATCACCGCACTGACGGTGGCCTCGTTCTGGTATGCGATCGTCGCGCACCAGGCCAACCAGACCCTGGCCTACTACAACAGTTTCGCCCGCGCCTGGGAGCTGCTGATCGGCGTGCTGGCCGGGGCGCTGGTCCCCTACATTCGCTGGCCGATGTGGCTGCGCAACGTGGTCGCCACCGTCGCGCTGGCCGCCATCTTGAGCTGTGGAGCGCTGATCGAGGGAGTCCGGGAGTTCCCCGGCCCGTGGGCACTGGTGCCGGTGGGCGCCACGGTGGCGTTCATCCTGGCCGGCGCCAACCGGGCCGCCCAGCCGAGCACCGCCGCCAAACTGCCCTGGCCCAACCGGTGGCTGGCCTCGGCGCCACTGGTGACCCTGGGGTCGATGGCCTACTCGCTGTACCTGTGGCACTGGCCGCTGCTGATCTTCTGGCTGTCCTACAGCGGAAACCGCGATGCCGGCCTGCTCGACGGCGCGGTGATCCTGGCGCTGTCGGCGGTGCTGGCCTACCTGACCACCCGGTTCGTCGAGGACCCGCTGCGCTACCGCAACCCGGTCAGCGCCGACCCGGCACCGGTGGTGCGGCCCCGCTGGCGCAGGCCTGCGGCCGGCTGGTGGCGCCGTCCCACGATGGTGCTGGGCTCGACGGTGGTGTTGCTGGGAGTCGCGTTGACGGCGACATCGTTCTCCTGGCGCGAGCACGTCACCGTCCAACGGGCCAGCGGCACCGAACTGGTCAAGCTCAGCAAGGACGACTACCCCGGCGCTCGCGCGCTGCTCAAGCACAAGCGGGTGCCCAAGCTGCGGATGCGGCCCACCATCCTGGAGGCCAAGAAGGACCTGCCACGGTCCACCCGGGACGGTTGTATCAGCACGTTCACCAATCCGGACCTGATCAACTGCACCTACGGGGATCCCGAGGCGACTCGCACCGTCGCGCTCGCCGGCGGATCGCACGCCGAACACTGGCTGCCGGCCCTGGACATCCTGGGCCAGCGCCACCACTTCAAGGTGGTCACCTACCTCAAGATGGGCTGTCCGCTGTCCACCGAGAAGGTTCCGCTGATCATGGGCAACAACGCGCCCTACCCGCAGTGCTACGACTGGGTGCGCAAGACCATGGACAAGTTGATCGCCGACCGGCCCGACTTCGTGTTCACCACCGCCACCCGGCCCTGGAACATCAAGCCGGGCGATGTCATGCCCGCCACCTACATCGGGATCTGGAAGCAGTTGTCGGACAACAATATTCCGATCCTAGGTGTCCGTGACACCCCGTGGCTGTTGCACGACGGCGAGCCGTTCAAACCGGCGGACTGCCTGGCGTCGGGCGGTGACGCGGACTCCTGCGGGGTGAAACGCTCGGAGGTCCTCGTCGAGCGCAACCCCACCCTGGACTTCGTCGGCAAATTCCCGCTGCTCAAGCCGCTGGACCTCTCCGACGCCGTCTGCGACAAGGAGATCTGCCGCGCCGTCGAGGGCAACGTGCTGGTCTACCACGACTCGCACCACCTGTCGGCCACCTACATGCGCACCATGACCGGAGAGCTCGGTCGTCAGATGGGCGAGGCCACCGGCTGGTGGTGAACCCGGCCGCGCTCGGCGGCGTATGCGGGGAGAGCGGATAAGGTCAAGCGATGTCGCCGGCTGAGCCGGGCCCCGAGCCCACTGTGTCCGCGCCGGCAGTCTGGCCCGGAAGCAGCTACCCCCTCGGCGCGGTGTACGACGGTGCCGGCACCAACTTCGCGCTGTTCTCCGAAGTGGCCGAACGGGTGGAGCTGTGCCTGGTCGACGACCGCGATCACACCGAGACCCGGATCTGCCTCGACGAGGTGGACGGCTATGTCTGGCACGCCTACCTACCCGGAATCGGTCCCGGCCAGCACTACGGTTTCCGGGTACACGGACCTTTCAACCCGTCCGCGGGTCAGCGCTGCGATCCGGGCAAGCTGCTGCTGGACCCGTACGGGAAGGCCTTTCACGGCGCGTTCGACTTCGGTCCCGAGCTGTTCTCCTACGACCTGTCCGACCCCGACGGCGAGCGCCCTGCGCCCGGACTGGACTCGCTGGGCCACACCATGACGAGCGTCGTGATCAACCCGTTCTTCGACTGGGCGAACGATCGGTCACCGCGCACCCCCTACCACCAGACCATCATCTACGAGGCGCACGTCAAAGGCATGACGCAGACGCACCCGGGCATCCCGCCGGAGCTGCGCGGCACCTACGCCGGACTGGCGCACCCGGTGATCGTGGACCACCTCAAGTCGCTGAACGTCACGGCCATCGAACTGATGCCGGTCCACCAGTTCCTGCACGACCAGCGACTGCTGGAGCTGGGACTGCGGAACTACTGGGGATACAACACCTTCGGGTTCTTTGCGCCGCACAACGAGTACGCAGCCAACCGGCGGCCCGGCAGTGCGGTCGCCGAATTCAAGGCGATGGTGCGCTCGTTCCACGAGGCGGGCATCGAGGTGATCCTCGACGTGGTCTACAACCACACCGCCGAGGGCAACCACTTGGGGCCCACGCTCAACTTCCGCGGTATCGACAACGCCGCCTACTACCGGCTCGACGAAGCCGATCTGCGGCACTACACCGACTACACCGGAACCGGCAACAGTCTCAATGCCCGCCATCCCCACACCCTGCAGCTGATCATGGACTCGCTGCGCTATTGGGTGACCGAGATGCACGTCGACGGCTTCCGCTTCGACCTGGCCTCGACCCTGGCGCGCGAGCTGCACGACGTCGACCGACTGTCCGCTTTCTTCGATCTGGTGCAGCAGGACCCGGTGGTCAGTCAGGTGAAGCTCATCGCGGAGCCCTGGGATGTCGGCGAGGGCGGCTACCAGGTGGGCAACTTCCCCGGGTTGTGGACGGAATGGAACGGCAAGTACCGGGACACCGTGCGCGACTACTGGCGCGGCGAGCCCGAGACGCTCGGCGAGTTCGCCTCCCGGCTCACCGGCTCCTCAGACCTGTACGAGGCCACCGGGCGCCGTCCCAGCGCCAGCATCAACTTCGTCACCTGCCACGACGGGTTCACGCTGGCAGACCTGGTGTCCTACAACGAGAAACACAACGAAGCCAACGGCGAGGACAACCGCGACGGCGAGAGTCACAATCGGTCGTGGAACTGCGGCGTCGAAGGCCCGACCGACGATCCGGCCATCCTGGCGCTGCGGGCCCACCAGGCCCGCAACATCATGGCGACCCTGCTGATCAGCCAGGGCACCCCGATGATCGCGCACGGCGACGAGATGGGCCGCTCCCAACGCGGCAACAACAACGTCTACTGCCAGGACTCCGAACTGTCCTGGATGGACTGGACTCTGCTCGAGCGCAACGCCGATCAGGTGGCGTTCACCCGAGCCATGACCGCGCTGCGCACCGCGCACCCGGTTTTCCGCAGGCGCCGGTTCTTCGAGGGCAGGCCGATCCGCGGCGGCGACGAGGTGCGCGACATCGCCTGGCTCACCCCGGCCGGCCATGAGATGACCCAGCAGGACTGGGGTAGCGAGTTCGGTAGGTGCGTCATGGTTTTCCTCAACGGCGAGGCACTGCCGGAGCCGGACGCGCGCGGTGCGCGGATCGTCGACGACTCCTTTCTGCTGTGTTTCAACGCCGCCGAGGAACCCGTGGAGTTCGTCACGCCCAACGCCGACTACGCGCAGGTGTGGGCCGCGGTGATCGACACCGCTCATCCGGCCGGCAGCACCGAGCTGGTGGTCGACGCCGGTACGGCCCTGACGGTGCCGGGACGCTCGTTGACCGTCCTGCGTAAGAGCCGGTGAGCTTTACAGCAGGTAGCGGTAGGCCGGTGAGCCGGGCTCGAGCGGCTCGACGTGGATCTCCGAGGTGCGCATGCGCTCCAGCAGCCCTTCGAGATCGGCAGACGACCCCAACTGCACCCCGACCAGAGCCTCACCGGTCTCGCGGTTGTTGCGTTTGACGTACTCGAACAGCGTGATGTCGTCGCCGGGCCCCAGGATCTGGTCGAGGAAACGCCGCAAAGCGCCCGGTTCCTGCGGGAAGTCGACCAGAAAGTAGTGCTTGAGGCCCAGGTGCACCAGGGAGCGTTCCAGGATCTCGCCGTACCGCGAGACGTCGTTGTTGCCGCCGGAGATCAGGCAGACCACCGTCGAGCCGGGCGTGACCTCGGCCTCCAGCAGGCCGGCCACCGACAGGGCGCCCGCGGGTTCGGCGATGATCCCCTCGTTCTGGTACAGGTCGAGCATCGCGGTGCAGACCGCGCCTTCGTCGACGGCGGTCACCGACACCATGTCGCCGGCTCCGGACAGCACCGAGAAGGGCAACGCCCCGGCCCGCCGGACGGCCGCGCCGTCGACGAACTGGTCGACATGATCCAGGCTCACCAGCTCCCCCGCGGACAGCGCCGCCATCATCGAGGCGGCGCCGGCCGGTTCCACGCCCAGCACGGCACTGGTGGCGGTCCGCTCCGCCAGGTAGGTGGTGATGCCCGAGATGCATCCACCGCCGCCCACCGGCACCACCACCAGATCCGGCTCGCGGCCGAGCTGGTCGAGGATCTCCACCGCGATGGTGCCCTGACCGGCCATGGTCCGCAGATCGTCGTAGGGCGGAACCAGCGTGGCCCCGGTGCGAGCCACATCGGCCAGGGCCGCCTCGGCGGCCAGCTCGTAGGTGGCGCCGCCGACGATCAACTCGATGAAGTCGCCGCCGTGGTAGCGGATGCGGTCCCGCTTCTGCTTGGGGGTCTTGGCCGGCACGTACACCCGGCCGTGCACTCCCAGCGACCGGCAGGCGTAGGCGAAGCCCTGGGCGTGATTGCCGGCCGACGAGCACACCACCCCGGCGGCCAGCTCGGCGTCACTGAGCTGGACCAGCAGGTTGTAGGCGCCGCGCAGCTTGTAGGAACGCACCGACTGCAGGTCTTCGCGCTTGAGGTACACCTCGGCACCGGTCAGTGCGGAGAGCCGGTCGTTGCGCTGCAGCGGAGTGGCTGCGACCACGCCGGCGATCCGCTCAGCCGCCGCGTCGATGTCGGCCGCGGTCAACGGACCGGGGCGGGAGCTGGCTCGGCGGCGGCGTGGTTCGGCGGACACCGCAATATGGTGTCACCCAGCAGCGGGTTCAGCCCACTGGGGTCAGCACGAAAACCGGGATCTGCCGGTCGGTCTTCTCCTGATACTCGGCGTAGTAGGGAAATGCGTCGACGGCACGCTCCCACCACCGCGCCTTTTCCTCGCCGAAGACCTCGCGGGCTTCGTAGTCCCCGGTGACCGGCCCGTCCTGCAGCTCGACCCGCGGATTCGCGGCGACGTTGTAGTACCAGACCGGATTCTTCGGCGCGCCGCCCAGCGAGGCGACGATGGCGTACTGACCTTCGTGCTCCACCCGCATCAGCGGGATCTTGCGCAGCTTGCCCGACTTGGCGCCGACCGTCGTCAGCAACACCACCGGTTTGCCCTTCATCTCGGTGCCCTCGGTTCCCCCCGACGCCATGTACTTCTCGGCGTTCTCACGCGACCAGGCCCACGGGCTGGGCGCATATTCTCCGCTCAACGGCATGTGCCACAGCCTAACGCCGCATCGTGGAGTTCGCCTGGCCGAACTTTTGGTTGTCAGCTACCGTTAAAACCATGGCAAGCGGGCATTCCAGAGATCACGTGGCGATCGCCGGCGTGCCCTGGCCCACTTACAAACTGGTCGCGCTGGCTCTCGGGTTTCTGGCCCTGGTGGTGGTGGGCTCGCTCACCTCCAGCGCCGCCGCCGCCGTGCTGACCGCCGCGGGCGTGTGCACCGTGGCCTGGCTGATGCTGGCGCTTACCCAGCAGTGAGCCCGCTCCCACGGTGGGTGGTCCGTTCCAGATAGGCCGCGGCCGCGGCCCGCGATTCGGGGTCCTGCAGGGCGGTGACCAGCGCATCGGCATCGTTCCAGCTGCGCATGGTCCCCACCATGCCCTCCGTCACGGCGTTGACCTGCCTTTTGGTGCCACCGAGGGTGAGTGCGGACTTGCCGGTCAACTGGCCGGCCAACGCGTGTACCGCGGCGTCCAGATCGGCCTGGGGCACGACGCGATTGAGGAATCCGATTTCCTTGGCCTCGGCGGCATCCAGCGGCCGGCAGGTCATCACCAGTTCCTTGGTGAGCGCGGGACCGATCTCGCGGACCAACCGCGGAATTCCGCCCCAGGCCAGCGGAATGCCCAGGTCCACCTCCGGAATCGAGAAGCGCGTGCCTTCGGCCGCCACCCGCAGATCGCAGCACGCCGCCAGCACTACCCCACCGCCCACGCAGTGTCCGTGCAGCCGGGCCACCGTCACCGCCCGCATCGCCTCGACGGCATCCGCCATCCGCCGGCCGGCGTCGGCGGCCTCCCGCAGGGCCGCGCCGTCGTGGGCGGCGGCGGCGAACGCAGCCAGGTCGGCCCCGGCGCAGAACGCGCGGCCGGCGCCGGCAACGATCACCACCTTCACCGCCGGCCGGGCGTCGAACCAGTGCGCGGCGGCCACCAACTCCTGCAGGGTCACCGGGCTCAGCGGGTTGAGCTGGTCCGGGCGGTTCAGCGTGATCGCGCCGAGCATGCCGTCTGCCGACACCACCAGCGTGGCGGCCCGCAATGTGTCCATGGCGTCGAAGTTAGCGCCGACGCGGGGCCCGGGCGCGACATTGCTCTTACGCATCCCGGCGGCGGGTATCGCTTACGGTGGGCCCATGCCGACAACCGTCTCCGAGTTCAGCCCGGTGGAGCAGACCGCGTTCCTGACCGCCTCTGCGCGTGCACTCGACTGCCGGGCCGCCGCCCCGATCCTGGGTGATGCGTTCTCCGAGCGGGTTGTCGGGCAGATCGACTACGACTTCGCCGCGTTGCGGATTCCGCCCAGTGTGGTGCGCCAGACGGCGCTGCGGGCCAAGATGCTCGACGAGCGGGTCCGTCGGTATACCGCTGCCCACCCCGACGCGGTGGTGGTCGACCTGGGCGCCGGGCTCAACGAACCGTTGGCCCGGGTGCAGCCGCCGGCCGGCGTGGGCTGGTACAGCATCGACCTGCCGCGCGTGATCGCGCTGCGCAACGAAATCGTGCCGGCGCAGCCGGGCGAGCACGCCGTGGCCGCCGATCTGACCGGCGGGGACTGGGCGGCGGGCATCCCGGCGGGACGGCCCACCATGGTGATCGCCGACGGATTGTTCGCATTCCTCACCGAGCCGCAGGTGATCGCGCTGATCGGCCAGGTGATCGACCACTTCGGCAGCGGCGAGCTGGCGTTCAACGACTACGGCCGGGTCGGGGCACTCAGCTCGCTGGGCATGCGGCTGGCACCGCGCGGAATGTTCGCTCTGCTGCGCCAGGTGTGGGCCAATCCGGGCTTCACCGACCCGCGCACTCCGCAGCGGTGGGAGCCGCGCCTGCGCCTGGTCGAGCAGGCCTGCTTGGCACATGCAACCGAGGTGGATTCGTTTCCCGAGCCCGCCCGCACCCTGACCCGGCTGGCCGGGCGGTTCAAGTCCGCCGCCGGCCGGGCACGGGTGCTGCGCTACAAGTTCTGAGCAGGGCGTTCTAGAACGTCGCCAGCGACGAGCCGAGGTAATCGCCCGGGTCGAAATCGAGGTCGGTGAACGGATCCGCCGGGATCAGATAGTCCGGCACCTCGGGCACCCACGGGTGGAAGAGACTGTTCCACAGGAACAGGTCGTCGTCGCCGATCGACAGGTAGGCCGCGGAGGCGAAGTTGATGGGGTCGGTCACCACCGTGTAGCCGAAGTCGCCGGCGGACATCACCCAGTAGTTCAGGTCGTGCGGCCCCACGCCGTTGATGGTCAAGTTGGTGAAGTCACCGATGTTGATCTGGTAGATCGAGCTTCCGGACAGATAGCCGTAATCGCCCAGCACACCCAGGTCGAAGCCCTCGGGCAGGTCAGGGTTGGCGACGAACTCGCTGAACTGATAGGCCGAGGTGGAGTAGAAGACGTTCCAGAAGTCCTCGATCTTGACGGTGTAGGTCCCCACATCGATCGCGTTCTCACCGTCGGTGTAGGAGATGGTGTAGGGCTGGTCGCCCTTCCAGTCGGTAATGAACGGACGCACGCCCTGGTAGGTCCAGTCGCCGTCGCGCAGATCACCCATCACCATGCAGACGGCTTCGTTGCACGTCTCATAGGTCCCTCCGTCGAGGAACGGGTCGCCTGCCGCCTTAGCGGTCGCCGTCGGAAGGATCAGGGCGGCGAACACGGCCGCAGCGCCGATCCCGAGCAGATTGAGAAGACGACCCGAACCACCCATGAGGACCTCCCTGTGCGCTCATACCGGCCTGCGGCTCGACAGCGTTGAACATTACGATTGTGTTACAGCATTGATATCCTATGCTAATAGCACTCTTGGGTAAAGCATCAAATTTCCTCACAGCCGGGGACTTTCCGGCCAAGACTTGCCGAACCTCCGCCGGCAGGCCTGCGCGCCGGGCAGGGCTGCACGACCCGCTACCGCTGTTGCGCTGCGCCGGTCAGCCGCCCAGGCAACCGGGGCCCAGCAGCGCCTTGAGATCGCCCATCAGCGCCGAGGACGGCGTCACCCGCAGCGACGGATCCAGCTCCAGTACGGTGATGCGCTCGCCGCTGATGAGCCGCAGCTGTACCTGCGCCGTGCCGGGATGCCGGGTCAGCACCTGCTTGAGCGCGCTGACTTTGTCCAGGGTGCACTGCCGCGTGGGGAGGCTGACCGCCAACGGCCGGTCGGCGGCATTGGCGGAGAAGTCGGGCACCACCAGCTCGTTGGCGATCAGCGAGATCCGGTCGTCACGGATATTCACCTTGCCGCTGACCAGCACCACCGCGTCGTCGGCGACCTCTGCCCCGTAAGCGGAGTAGGTCTGCGGAAAGAACATCACCTCGATGCCGCCGGTGAGATCCTCCAATTGCGCCGAGGCCCAGGGCAGTCCGTTCTTGTTGACGCGACGGTTCACCGAGGCCAGGATGCCGCCGACCCGCACTTGGGTATCGGCGGCGACGTCCCCCTCCAGGATGGCCGGGATCTGGGTGTCGACCTGGGCGGCCAGCAGGTGCGCTATGCCGTTGAGCGGGTGCCCGGAGACGTAGAGTCCGAGCATCTCTCGCTCCAGGGCCAGCTTGTGCTTGTCGGCCCACTCCTCGTCGGGCACTTTGATACCGAAAACGGCGTCGGCGCCGGTGTTTTCGCCGTCTCCCCCACCGAACAGGTCGAACTGGCCCACCGCCTCGGCCTTTTTGGTGCCCAGCACCGAGTCCACCGCGTCGGTGTGCACCAGGAACAGCCCCTTGCGGGGGTGCCCCAGCGAGTCGAAGGCACCGGCCTTGATCAAGGATTCGGTGACCTTCTTGTTGCACGCCGCGATATCGATCTTGTTGAGGTAGTCGGAGAAGTCGATGAAGCGGCCCTTGTGATTCCGGGTCGCGATCAGGGAGCTGACGACGTTGGCGCCGACGTTGCGTACTGCACCCAGCCCGTAGCGGATGTCTTCGCCCACCGAGGCGAAGTTCAGCTCGGACTCGTTGACGTCCGGCGGCAACACGGTGATTCCCAGCCGCCGGCAGTCGGCCAGGTACACCGCGGCCTTGTCCTTGTCGTCACCGACCGATGTCAACAACCCGGCCATGTATTCGGCCGGATAGTTCGCCTTCAGATAGGCCGTCCAGTACGACACTAGTCCGTAGGCGGCCGCATGCGACTTGTTGAACGCGTACCCGGCGAACGGAAGGATGGTGTCCCACAACGCTTTCACGGCCTTCTCGGAGAACCCGTTGGCCGTCATCCCCTCATAGAAGCCTTTGTACTCGGCTTCGAGCACTTCGAGCTTCTTCTTGCCCATGGCTTTACGCAGCGCATCGGCTTTGCCCATCGTGTAGGAGGCGACCTTCTGGGCGATGAACATGATCTGCTCTTGGTAGACGATCAGGCCATAGGTCTCCGACAGGATGCTGCGCAGCGGCTCCTCGAGCTCGGGGTGAATGGGCTTGATGACCTGACGGTTGTTCTTGCGGTCGGCGTAGTCGTTGTGGGCGTTCATGCCCATCGGACCGGGCCGGTAGAGCGCCAGCACCGCGACGATGTCGTTGAACTCGGTGGGCTGCATACGGCGCAGCAGGTCACGCATCGGGCCACCGTCGAGCTGGAACACCCCCAGGGTATCGCCGCGCCCCAGCAGTTCATAGGTCGCGGGATCATCGAACGGCAGGGTGTCCAAGTCCAGATCGATGCCCCGGTTGGCTTTGATGTTCTCCAGACAGTCGCCGATGATCGTCAGGTTGCGCAGGCCCAGGAAGTCCATCTTCAGCAGGCCGATTTCTTCACACGACGGGTAGTCCCAGCCGGTGATGATGGCGCCGTCCTGCGGGCGCTTCCACAACGGGATCGCGTCGATCAGCGGCTCGGAGCTCATGAT
Source organism: Mycobacterium sp. UM_Kg1 (assembly GCF_000972925.1). NCBI lineage: Bacteria > Bacillati > Actinomycetota > Actinomycetes > Mycobacteriales > Mycobacteriaceae > Mycobacterium > Mycobacterium sp. UM_Kg1. The sequence goes on from NZ_JRMK01000031.1 coordinate 14,472, forward strand.
CACCGCGCAGGCATGCACGCCGGCGTTGCGGACCAGGCCTTCCAGACCGCGCGCCGTCTCGTAGATGGTGCGCACGTCGGGATCGGTATCGATCAAGGCCCGAACCTCGGCGGCCTCCTTGTACCGCTCATGGTTCGGGTCGGTGATACCCGACAGCGGAATGTCCTTGGCCATGATCGGCGGCGGCAGCGCCTTGGTGATCCGGTCGGCGATTGCATAGCCAGGTTGGCCGTAGTGGACGCGGGCCGAGTCCTTCAGCGCCGCTTTGGTTTTAATGGTGCCGAAGGTGATCACCTGGGCCACCCGGTCACTACCCCACCGCTCAGCGGCGTAGCGCACCATCTCGCCGCGGCGGCGGTCGTCGAAGTCGATGTCGATATCGGGGGCCGACGGCCGTTCCGGGTTGAGGAAGCGTTCGAAGAGCAGCCCGTGCGGAATCGGGTCGATGTTGGTGATGCCCAGCGCGTAAGCCACCAGCGACCCGGCAGCCGATCCGCGGCCCGGGCCCACCCAGATGTTGATCGAGCGCGCGTAATTGATCAGGTCCGCCACGATCAGGAAGTACGACGGGAAGCCCTTGCCGCAGATGACGTCGATCTCATAAGACGCCCGATCGGTGTACTCCTGCGGTACGCCGGCCGGGAACCGGCGCTGCAGACCGGCCTGCACCTCATGCCGCAGCCAGGAACCCTGGTCGTGGCCCTCGGGAACCGGGAACACCGGCATCCGGTCGCGCGGGGCCCAGACGTCGGCGTAGGACTGCACGCGCTCGGCGATCAGCAGGGTGGAGTCACAGGCCTCGGGCAGCTCGTGGTCCCACAGCGCGCGCATCTCGGCGGCCGACTTCAGGTAGTAGCCGTCGCCGTCGAACTTGAACCGGGTGGGATCCGACAGGGTCTTTCCGGTTTGGACGCACAGCAGGGCTTCGTGGTTGCCGGCGGCCTCACGGGTGACGTAGTGGCAGTCGTTGGTGGCCAGCGTCGGAATGCCGAGTTTGCGGCCGACCTCCAGCAGACCTTCGCGTACCCGGCGCTCGATGGACAGGCCGTGGTCCATCACCTCCAGGAAGTAGTTCTGCGCGCCGAAGATCTCTCGCCATTTCGCCGCCGCCTCAAGCGCTTCGCGGTCCTGCCCCAGCCGCAGCCGGGTCTGCACCTCCCCGGACGGGCAGCCGGTGGTGGCGATGATGCCCTCGGCGTGCTCGGCGATGATCTCGGCGTCCATCCGCGCCCACTTGCCGAGCTGGCCCTCGAAGGAGGCCAGTGAGGTGAGCCGGAACAGGTTGCGCAGACCGGTGGCGTTCTCGGCGACCATGGTCAGGTGTGTGTAGGCGCCGCCGCCGGAGACGTCGTCGCTCTTCTGGCCGGGATCGCCCCAGTGCACCCGGCGGGTGTCGAACCGTGACCCCGGGGCGATGTAAGCCTCCACCCCGATGATCGGCTTGATCCCGACCTTGGTCGCCGCGTTGTAGAACTCGCTGGCGCCGAACATGTTTCCGTGGTCGGTCATCCCGATCGCAGGCATCTCGAGGCGCTGCGCCTCGGCCAGCATCGGGGCGATCTTCGCCGCGCCGTCGAGCATGGAGTACTCGGTGTGGTTATGCAGGTGCACGAAGGACCGCGACGATGAACTGTCCATAGGACCGCCAGTCTATGGCCGACCACTGACGCAGTCCGGCGTGTCGTGAGCCGTGTCTCTCGCCCCGTCGTTTCCCGGGACAGCGGCCGCCGGTGTGCACTACGTTGAGGTTCGCACTGAAGCGGAGGAGAGTCATACATGAGCGTGTACCGGGTGATCGACATCATCGGGACCAGCCCGTCGTCCTGGGAGAACGCCGCGGCCGAAGCGGTGCACCGTGCCAAGCAGACCATCGACGACATCCGGGTCGCCCAGGTCGTCGAGCAGGACCTCACCCTCGACGACAAGGGCGGGATCGTCTACCGCACCAAGCTGCGCATCTCCTTCAAGATCCGGCCGCCGAAGGCCAAGCCGGCCGAGGGCGAGGCGCAGGCGTAGCCGGCACGTCGGGACTGCCAGGCGCAGCCGTCAGCGCCGCAGGACGTCCAGGGCGTGCTGCAGGTCGGCCGGGTATTCGCTGGTGATCTCGATGTTCCGGCCGTCGCCGGGGTGCGCGAAAGACAGCGATCGGGCGTGCAGCCACTGCCGTTCCAGGCCCAGTTTGCGCGCCAGCGTCGGGTCGGCCCCGTAGGTCAGGTCACCGCAGCACGGATGCCGTAACGCCGAGAAGTGCACCCGGATCTGATGGGTGCGGCCGGTCTCCAGGTGCACGTCGAGCAGGCTGGCGGCGACGAAGGCCTCCACCGTGTCGTAGTGGGTGATGCTGTGCCGGCCGTCGGCGGTGACGGCGAATTTCCAGTCCGGCCCGTGATGGCGGCCGATCGGGGCGTCGATGGTGCCGCTGGAGGGGTCCGGGTGGCCCTGCACCAGCGCGTGATAGCGCTTGTCGACCGTGCGGGCCTTGAACGCTCGTTTGAGTGCGGTATAGGCCCGTTCGGAGATCGCCACCACCATCACCCCGGAGGTTCCGACGTCCAGACGGTGCACGATCCCCTGCCGCTCCGGAACCCCGGAGGTGGTGATCCGATAGCCCGCGGCGGCCAGTCCGCCCAGCACCGTGGGCCCGGTCCAGCCCACCGACGCGTGCGCGGCGACCCCGGCGGGCTTGTCGACGGCGACGATGTCGGCGTCGGAGTACAGGATCGTCATACCCTCGACCTCGGCGGGGGTGTTTTGCAGCGGCGGGGGCGCCTCGGGCAGCCGGACCTGCAACCACGCACCGGCGACCAGCCGATCCGACTTGCCCGCGGCCACGCCGTCGAGCTCCACGTCGCCGTTCTCGGCCAGGGTGGCCACGACGTTCCGCGACAGGCCCAGCAGGCGGGCCAGCCCGGCGTCGACGCGCATTCCGGCCAGGCCCTCCGGGACCGGCATCGATCGTTCCGTCACAGCCGACTCAGGCCTGCTCGCCGCCACCGGCGCGGCGGCCCACCGCGTCGAAGTCGAAGCCGAACACCGACAGCGCCACCAGCAGAATCGCACCGCCCACCACCGCGGGGTCGGCGACGTTGAACACCGGCCACCAGCCGATCGACAGGAAATCCACCACGTGCCCCTGCAGATGCCCCGGCGCCCGGAAGAACCGGTCCACCAGGTTGCCCAGTGCGCCGCCGAGGATCATCCCGAGCCCGATCGCCCACCACGGCGAGACCAGGCGGCGCGACATCCAGATGATGCCGAGCACCACCGAGCTGGCGATCAGCGTCAGCACCCAGGTGTAACCGGTGGCCATCGAGAACGCGGCGCCGGAATTGCGGACCAGAGTCCATGTCACGGTGTCGCCGATGATCGACACCGGCTGGCCCGGCGTGAGTAACTTCACCGCCAGCACCTTGGTGACGACGTCGACCGTCAGCACCACCGCAGCCACCGACAGCAGCAGTCCCAGTCGGCGGCGCGGCGCCGCGGGCTCCACCGGCTGCTGCACCTCCGTCTCGGTCGAGTCGGTTGTCTCCTCAGTCACGACCCCCATCATCCCTTAACCCGCGTGCGGCATGATCGCGGCATGCTGTCACCACGCCTGACCGTCATCACCACCGGCGGCACCATCGCCTGCAGCACCGACAGCGACGGCGCGTTGCGGCCCGGCCGCAACGGTTCGGAGCTGCTCGCCGGCGCCGCTGACGCCGACGTCACCGTGGTGGACCTGATGGCGCGCGACAGCTCTGAGCTCGGTCCGGCCGACTGGTCTGCGGTCCTGGCCGCGATCGGTACCGCGGTGGACTCCGGTGCCGACGGCGTGGTCGTCACCCACGGCACCGACACCTGCGAAGAGGGCGCGCTGTGGCTCGAGCTCGGCTACACCGGGGACGTCCCGGTGGTGCTGACCGGCGCCCAGCGCGGCGCGGACGCCCCCGACGCCGACGGGCCGGGCAATCTGCGCGACGCGTTGGCGCTGGCGGCCGCCCCCGCGGCCCGCGGCATGGGGGTGTTGGTGTGCTTCGCCGGCCGGGTGCTGGCACCGCTGGGCCTGCAGAAGACCACCCTGACCGGCCTGGCCGGGTTCACCGGCCCGCTGCTGGGCACCGTCTCCGACGGCCGGGTCACCCTGACCGGCCACAAGACCCGTCCCGACCTGGCCGTCCCGGCCACGGCGCCACGGGTGGACGTCGTCGCCCTGTACGCCGGCGCGGACTCGGTGGCCCTGGATGCCTGTGCGGGGGCCGGGGCCCGCGGGGTGGTGCTGGCCGGGCTCGGCTCCGGCAACGCGCCGGCGGCGGTGATCGACGCGGTTCGCCGGCACTGCCGGGCCGGCCTGGTGATCGCGGTGTCCAGCCGCGTCCCCGAAGGACAGTTGCGCGCCGACTACGGACCGGGGCGGGCCCTGGTGGCGGCCGGGGCGGTGGTGGTGCCGCGGCTGCGGCCCCCGCAGGCACGGATTCTGCTGATGGCCGCCCTGGCTGACGGCCGGCCGGTCCCCGAGATCATCGACCGGTGGGGCTGATCGGCGACTCGTCGCCGGCCTGCTCGTGGACGTAGTCTCCCCAGTCCAGGCTGTCGACCGGGTCGGCACGGCTGATGCCGGGCTCGTCCTCGGGAAACGTCCGCACCGGTCCCGGACCTGTACTGCGCGTTTCGAATCGGACGGTGACCACCCCGTGGCCGGCGCCCTGCACCCAGCCGTGCCCCAGCTCGCGGTGCCTGACGTCGTCGCCGACGCGCCAGGAAGCCGTACCGGCCACCGACGGCGTCTCCCGCGCCGTGGTGTCCGGGATCGCCGCCCCATCCGGGAACTCCAGGTCCGGGAAGAGCGACTCCTGGCGAACGTCGGTCAGCCCGGAGAATCCGACGCCGAGCAGTCGGATGGGGCCGATCTCGCGCGGGTCGAGCAGCAAGCGGGCAGCCGCCGCCATGAGCGCGCCCGCGTCGGTGGTGGCCAACGGCAGGGTGGCCGAGCGAGTCAGCACACTCATGTCGGCCTTCTTGAGCTTGACCGTCACGGTCCGCGCGCCGCGACCGTCGCGCAGCAGCCGGCGGTGCGCGTGCGCGCCGATCGGGCCGATGGCGGCCCGCAGCTGCTCCAGGGTCGTCAGGTCGACGGCGAAGGTGGATTCGGCGCTGATCTGCTTGGCCTCGGCGCGTTCGGCGACCCGGCGGTCGTCGATACCGCGGGCCAGCCGGTGCAGCGCCGGACCGACGGTGGCGCCGAGAATGTCGGCCGCCTCGGTGTCGTTCAGCGCGGCGAGCTGACCGATCGTGTCGATGCCCAGGCGGTGCAGCCGCTCCTCGGCGACCGGACCGATCCCCCACAGCCGCCGCACCGGGAGCCCGTCGAGCAGCAGCCGCTCCTCGGTTCGGCCGACCACCCGTACCCCGTCGGGCTTGGCCAGGTCGGAGGCGATCTTGGCGATCTGCTTACCCGATCCCGCCCCGACCGAGGCCACCAGGCCGGTCTCCTCGCGCACCCGGCGCCGCAGTCTTTCGCAGAACCGCACGACCTCGGCCTCGTCGGCCCCGGCCAGCTCAGCGGGTTCGCCGAACGCCTCATCGAAGGACAGCTGCTCGACGACCGGGATCTGGGCCCGCACGGTCTCGAAGACCCGGCGGCTGGCCATGCCGTAGACGGCGCCCCGCGGCGGCAGCACCACCGCCGGTGCCCCCACCAGCCTGCGGGCCTGATGCATCGGCATCGCCGAGCGGGCGCCGAAGACTCGTGCCTCGTAGCTGGCCCCGGCCACCACTCCGCGTCCCCCGAGTCCGCCGACCAGTACCGGCCGGCCCCGCAGCGTCGGGCGGGTCAATTGCTCGACGGAGGCGAAAAACGCGTCCATATCCAGGTGCAGGACCCAACGGGCGTCCACGACCGCCAGCCTATTGGGCGCTCCCAGCGCGGGTGGGGATGGATCGCTACTTGGATCCGCCGCCGCCCTTGAGCTGGTGCGGGCAATAGGTTTTGGCCGAGATCGCGGCGAACCGCGCGGCGTCGGCGACGCTCAGCGCGGGATTGGCGTCGGTGATGTCGGTCAGCAGTTCCAGGCCCGACTCGCCGTTGGCCGCCAGCCCGCACAGCGCACGGGCCGCTTCCACGGCCTGAGCCGGGTCGGCGAAGGTGATCCCGACCTGGTTCAGCGATGAGATGAACTCCGCGCTGTCGACCTCGTCGGGCTCTGCGGTACCGGGATAGGCGTGCCCGGGCGCGGCCAGCACCACCGCGGCGGTGGCCACGAGCGGGACGATCAACAACTTCATCGGGAATCTCCTGGAGCGAACCGAAGGCCTTCGCGCAGCGACACGGCGTCAGCCGAGCGCGGAGTTCGGGCCCGCCAGCGCGGCGTCGCCGTCGTCGAGGACGTGCACCGCGTGAATGCCCGGCTTCAACGACAGCTTGGCGACCAGCTCGTCCAGGCCGGCCTGATCAACGTTCCAATGCTGCACGACATCCGGCGTCTGCTGCAACTGGGCGATCACCTGGTCCAGCGGTACCGGCGCGTTGCGGTCGTCGATGTTGGTCGAGACCACGCGTGCCACCGGCGCCACCGTCCGCGTGCGCGCCGCGGGAGCGCCCAGCGCGCCGCCGGCCGCGCTGCCCAGGGCCGCCGGTGCCAGCATGCCCGGCACAGCGCCCGCGGCCGGTGCGGCGCCCAGCGCCGTCTCGGGAAACGACGTGGACGCCAGCTGAATGGCCGACGTCGCGCTGGCCCAGTTCGGCGGCACCGACAGCGCGCCGACCCGCATCGCGCTGGCCGTACTGGCACCGGCGGCGCTGGTGAGCCCCGCGCCCGCGGTCAGGCCGGTGCTGGTCAGGCCGCCTCCGAGTGCGGCTTTGGGAACCGCGGGCAGCACCGCTTTGTAGCCCGCCCGGAACTGGGTGATGCTCATGTTGGTGCTGGCGTGCACCGTGTTGACCCAGGCGGTCTGGCTGCTGGTCCCCGAGATCAACGCCATGTGGGACTCCAGGTAAGACCGCGTTTCGGTTCCGCCGGTCGCGGTGTCGATGAAGTCCTGCCAGCCCTTGTTGTAGCCCGCGGTCATGTCTTGGATCTCTTTGAGGACGCCCTGCAGGATGTCGTGCGGTGTCACCGGGGCGGTCGCCTCGGAACTGCCCGCAGTGGCGTTGGTGGTCTGCGGCGGCTCGGTGAACGACGTGAGGTCGGTGGCGGCCTCCGAGGCGCCGGCGTAGCCGAGCATCGCGGAGATGTCCTGAGACCACATCCGGCCGTATTCGGCCTCGACGGCGGCGATCGCGGTGCTGTTCTGGCCGAGGATGTTGGTGGCCACCAGCGAGGCCAGCTGACTGCGGTTGGCCGCGATCGCCGGCGGCGGCACGATCCCGGCGAACGCCGATTCGTAGGCGGCAGCCGCGGCCGTCGCCTTGGCCGCGGTCTCCTGGGCCTGCGCCGCCGTGGTGGACAACCACGTCACATAGGGAGCCGCGGCGGCCGCCATGGCCGCCGCCGCCGGACCCTGCCAGCCCCCACTGAGGCCCGACAGCGCTGACTGGTATGACGACGCCGCGGCATGCAGCTCGGCGGCCAATCCCGACCAGGCCGCCGCGGCGGCGAACAGCGGGTCAGCACCCGGACCGGAGTACAACTGGCCCGAGATGACCTCGGGGGGCTGCGCGGCAAAACTGTAGAACACCATGAACGCGACCTACTTTCGCTATTTCGCGATCGGCGGGATGACGATGACGGTGGCGGTGGTGGCGATGTCCGGCCCCGTCTGGGTGTTGGTGACGTGGCTGATGGCGCTGATCGCGCGGGTGGAGGCGGCCCCGGCAGCCTGACGCACCGGGGTGCCGATCGCGCGACCGGCCAGGCTCGACAGCGCCATCTGGCTCGCCAGCAGGCTCTCCCCGTTGGCGGCCAGGGCGGGCGCGGCTTCGAGCACGCCGGCCTGCAAGGCCACCGCAGCGGTCTTGGCGGCCGGGACCGCGCTCGCCCAGCTGGCCGGAACCGACATCGACCCGATCAGCCCGGCACGGCCCACCGCCCCCGTCACCGCCGGGGCGACGGAGTGCGATCCGCTCAACATGGAGCTCGTCATCAACGGCGCCAAGGCGCCCGCGATCGGCTTGGGGCTGAGGGTGGACGTCAGGTTGTTGAGCGAGTTGGCCACCGCCGGGATGCTGATGGACATCTGGTAGATGCCGCGGGCCGAATTGATCATGCCCGTGGCATAGGGCCCGTTGAAGGCGCTCAGCGCCGACGACAGGGTCTTCACGATCGCCTGGTAGTCCTCGAAGAGCTGGGTGGGCAGCAACAACGGGTTCAGGGTCATGTTCTGCAGGGCGTCGGGAATCTGGCTGAGCAGGTTCGACAGCGTCGAGTCTGCGGCAGAACCGGCCACCGCCGCGGGCTGACTGAACTGGCCGGTGCCGTTCGTGGTCTCCGCGGGGGCGCTGAACGGAGTGAGCTGACTAGCGGCCGCCGATGAGCCGGCGTAGGCGTACATCGCGGCCGCGTCCTGGGCCCACATCTCGCCGTACTGCGCCTCGGTCGCCGCGATCGCCGGGGCGTTCTGTCCAAGGAAGTTGGTGGCGACCAGCGACGCCAGCAGCGCGCGGTTGGCCGCGATCACCGGCGGTGGCACAGTGGCGGCGTAGGCGGCCTCGTAGGCACCCGCAGCGGCCGTGGCCTTCATCGCCGTCTCTTCGGCCCCGGTCGCGGTGGCTTTGAGCCACGCGGCGTACGGAGCGGCCGCCGCGACCATCGCCGCCGCGGAGGGACCCTGCCAGGCCGAGTCCGCGAGGTCGGCGATCACCGCGGCGTAGGAGGTCGCGGTGTAGTTCAGCTCGGTGGCCATCGCCGCCCAGTTCGCCGCGGCGGCCAGCAACGGCGCCGAGCCGGGGCCGGCATACATGTTCGCCGAATTGACCTCCGGCGGAAGTGCCCCGAAATCCATGAATGCCCCTGCCCCTCATACCCCGGTAATGGACGACCCACCCGAGTCGCGTCCCGCGACGCCCTGCCCGGGTGGGTCGAGAACCAGCCGTAGCCAGCTCGTATTAGCTCTGGAGGTTAATCCGCTGCCGAGGGCCACCGTCGCGGCGTGCGCTGCGGCGCGGGACCGCTACCGGCCCGCCTCGGCTCGTGCCGAGCGGGCATCGGCGCGCTGCTGTGAGACGGTTTTTCACCACCGCATACTGCACAAATGGGGTGATCAGGCGGCGCTCTGCGGCCCGCGCCGGCCCGGTCGATCCGCCGGTGTCAACGATAAAAATCTCGACGCGAGAAAATCGGCCCTGGCAGCGGCCCCCAATCCCCGCCGCTGCACCGTCAGGCCTTGGCGATCGACACCTGCACACCGTCCCCTATCTCCACGGGATCGGTCGGGGTCCCGAACTCGAAGCTGGTGGCCAGGATCTCGCCGGCGATCAGGTCCGCATGGGTCTGCGCCCAGCCCAGCCGCTGCTCGGGAACCGCGAGCACCACACTGATCCGGTCGGAGACGTCCAGACCGGTGGTCTTGCGCAGTTCCTGCAGCTCGCGAATCCGGTCCTTCGCCCAGCCCTCGGCTTCCAGCTCCGGGGTCACGGCGCTGTCGAGCACCACCAGGCCCGCGCCGTCGGGCAGCGCGACGGTGTACTCGGGATCGGCGGCCACCAGCTTGGCGGTGTATTCGCCTTCGAGCAGCACCACCGGACCGGCGCGCAGCGTGCCGTCGGGGTTGACGACGCCCTCGCCGGCCTTCACGGCCTTGATCGCGACTTGTACGTCCTTGCCCAGGCGAGGCCCGGCGACCTTGGCGTTGACCGCCAGGTCGAATCGACCGTAGCCGGCGATGTCGTCGGTCAGTTCGACGGCCTTGACGTTGAGCTCGTCGGCGATCAGATCGGTGAACGGCGCCAGCCGCTGGGGCTCCTCGACCGCCACGGTGAGTTTGGGCAGCGGCAGGCGGACCCGCAGTTGGTGGGCCTTGCGCACCGACGACGCCGCCGAACAGACCTCGCGCACCTGGTCCATCGCCGCGACCAGGGCGTGGTCCGCGGGCAGATCGGCGGCCTGCGGCCAGTCGGTCAGGTGCACCGACCGCTGGCCGGTGAGGCCGCGCCAGATCACCTCGGTGGTCAGCGGGAGCAGCGGCGCAGCCAGTCGCGCGGTGATCTCCAGCACCGTGTGCAACGTGTCGATCGCGTCGCGGTCCTCGTCCCAGAACCGCTGCCGTGAGCGCCGCACATACCAGTTGGTCAGCGCCTCGGTGAACTGCCGCAGCTGCTCGCAGGCACCGGAGACGTCGCACACGTCCAGCGCAGCGGTCAGCTCGTCGCGCAGCGAGGCCAGTTTGGCCAGAATGTAGCGATCCAGCACGTGCTGCGAATCGGTGCGCCAGACACCGGGCTTCGGGGCGTACAGCGTCAAGAAGCTGTAGGCGTTGGTCAGCGGCAGCATCACCTGGCGTACGCCCTCCCGGATGCCCGCCTCGGTGACGATCAGGTTGCCGCCGCGCAGGATCGGCGAGGCCATCAGGAACCACCGCATGGCATCGGAGCCATCCCGGTCGAACACTTCGCTCACGTCCGGGTAGTTGCGCAGCGACTTGCTCATCTTCTGACCGTCACTGCCGAGCACGATGCCGTGTGCCACACAGGTTTTGAACGCCGGGCGGTCGAACAGCGCGGTCGCCAGCACATGCATCATGTAGAACCAGCCACGGGTCTGCCCGATGTACTCGACGATGAAGTCGCCAGGATAATGGGTCTGGAACCAGTCCTCGTTCTCAAACGGATAGTGCACCTGGGCATACGGCATCGACCCGGAGTCGAACCAGACATCGAGCACGTCGGGGATGCGCCGCATCGTCGAACGGCCGGTCGGGTCATCCGGGTTGGGACGGGTCAGCTCGTCGATGTAGGGGCGGTGCAGGTTGTCCGGCCGCACCCCGAAATCACGTTCGAGTTCATCGAGGCTTCCGTAGACGTCGATCCGCGGGTAGGCCGGGTCGTCGGAACGCCACACCGGAATCGGGGTTCCCCAGTAGCGGTTGCGGGAGATCGACCAGTCGCGGGCGCCGCGCAGCCAGTTGCCGAAGATCCCGTCCTTGATGTGCTCGGGATACCAGGTGATCTGCTCGTTGAGTTCGACCATGCGGTCCCGGATCTCGGTGACGCGGACGAACCACGACGACACCGCCTTGTAGATCAGCGGGTTGCGGCAGCGCCAGCAGTGCGGATACGGGTGCTCGTAGGTCTCATGGCGGACCAGCACGGGGCCGTTGGCCGCGGCCGGGCCGGTGCCGTTCTTCAGGTCGGCGATGATCGCCTTATTCGCGTCGAAGACATGCTGACCGGCGTAATCGGGCACGCTGGAGTCGAAGCGACCCTTGGCGTCCACCGGAGTGACCGGGGTGATCCCGGCCGGGTCGGTGGTGTTCTTGTCGTCCTCGCCGTAAGCGGGCGCCAGGTGCACGATGCCCGTCCCGTCCTCGGTGGACACGAAGTCGGCGGCGAGCACGCGGAAAGCGTTGTCGGAGTCCATGAAATACGGGAACGGCGGCACATAGCGCAGGCCGAGCAGCTCCGAGCCGCGGTAGCGGCCCAGCACCTGGGGCTGTTCGCCCTCCCCCAGGCCCAGCTCGCGCCCGTAGGCGCCCAGCCGCGCCTCGGCCAGCAGGTACCGGTGCTGTCCCGCCGCGACCTGCACGTAGGTCACGTCGGGGTTGACCGCGACCGCCTGGTTGGACGGCAGGGTCCACGGCGTGGTGGTCCACACCAACAGGTGGGCGCCGGCGAGGTCATCGGCCGGCCCGGGGCCGGCGATCCGGAACCCGACGGTCAGCGCCGGGTCCTGGCGGCTCTTGTAGACGTCGTCGTCCATCCGCAGTTCATGGTTGGACAGCGGCGTCTCATCACGCCAGCAGTAGGGCAACACCCGATAGCCCTCATAGGCCAGACCCTTGTCCCACAGCTGCTTGAACGCCCACAGCACCGACTCCATGAACGGCAGGTCGAGGGTCTTGTAGTCGTTGTCGAAGTCCACCCAGCGGGCCTGCCGGGTGACGTAGGCCTGCCACTCGGAGGTGTAACGCAGCACTGAGTCCCGGCACGCCTGGTTGAACGCGGCGATGCCCATGGCATCGATCTGCGACTTGTCGGTGATCCCGAGCTGACGCTCGACCTCGAGCTCGGCGGGCAGGCCATGGGTGTCCCAACCGAACCGGCGCTCCACCTTGTAGCCGCGCATGGTGCGGTAGCGCGGCACGATGTCCTTGACATAACCGGTCAGCAGATGCCCGTAGTGCGGCAGTCCGTTGGCGAACGGCGGACCGTCGTAGAAGACGTATTCCGGTGCGCCCTCACGGCGGGCGATGCTGGCCCGGAACGTGTCGTCGTCGGCCCAATATTGCAGGACGGCGGCCTCGGCCGCCGGGAAGTCGGGGGCGCCGGCGGGCGGCTTCGGATAGCTGCGTTCGGTCACGGTGTGTTGTCTCCCAAGGGCCCGGCCCGGGGACGACGCCGCACGGTTGCGCCAGCGCCGCGGTACCACCCCGCTTGCCGCGCACCCAGGGCGGGGCGCGACCGCTCGAAGAAGGCTGTGACGGGCCGTCCCGTTCGGTTCTACTGAGTCGGTCGCAGATCGACTGTTCTTCCGAAGGCTCCCCGGTGATTGCCGGTTCAGTGCCGTTGGCCGAAATTCTAAGGCCTGCCGCCGCCGGCCGTGGCGGCAGGGCGGGACTCCTACACTGGCCACTGTGGCATTCAGTCCGTCGAATGCTCGCGACGTGGCGTTACCGCTGGTGTCGGCGGCCTACGCCGTGATGGCCGGCGCCGAGCCCACGCTGCCCGCGGGGTTTCGCCAGACCGCGCTGATCCGCGCGGACCCAGCGCACCTGGCGGGGCTGCCCGCCCGGCATCCTGCCGCGGTGATGGCCCGCGACACCGACGTCTTCGGCCTGATGGGCCATGACACGTCCTCGGCGACGGCGTTCATCGCCTTCCGGGGCAGCGCCGATGTGGCGGACTGGATCGCCGGTTTCGACTACGCGCCGACGCCCTACACCCCGCTTGCCGGATTCGGCCAGGTACACACCGGCTTTGCGGAGATCTACGGTTGCGTACGCGGGTCCATCGCCGCCGATGTGGCTGCCACGATCAGTGGGTGCGGCCAGATCCTGATCACCGGGCACAGCCTCGGTGCGGCCCTGGCAGTGCTGGCTGCACCCGATGTCGCCCGAGCGATGCCGCCGAACACCATCGAGCCGCGGCTGACCACCTTCGGCGGCCCGCGAGTCGGTCTGGACGACTTCAAGGCCGCGTTCGACGCCGCCATCGAATGCTGTTACCGCGTAGTGAATTTCCTCGACATCGTCCCGCTGGTGCCACCGGAGCCCTTCGTGCATGTCGGCGCCGGGATCGCCGTCGACAGTGGCGGCGCCGTCGACCTCGGCTGGCGGCACAGCCTGGCTGCCTATCGCGCCGGCCTGACACCGCTGGTCGCCGCACTGACCTGATGGGGCCTCAGGCTGCCGCCTTGGCGCAGATCCACCCGACGGGCATCTGGCCACCGGCAAGGAATTCGGTGAGCTCGGCGGCCCGGTCGGGGGCCAGCCCGGTGTCGGCGGCCGCGTAGATCACCCGCTCCTCCACCAGGTGGTGAGCGGCCAGCAGCTCGAGGAGCCGATGACTGACGCCGCGCAGCGTGGCATGGCCTGCGCCCACCTGGACCAGGTCCTCCAGCGCATGCATGGCGCGCCAGATCTCGCCGTGTCCGCGGATCATCCCGAACACCGCCACCCGGTGAGCCCCTTCGCTGATCGGCGGGAACAACAACTGTTCTTCGAGGTAGATATGCCGGCGCAGCACGGCCAGCGCCGCGCTCAGTCCCGCGGCGTCGAGAGTGCCGTCGGCGAGGCGATCGAGAAAGTCTCGGATGCCCACCTCGATCAGCAGATGCTCGCGTGCCAGGGTGGATGAAAGAGCTTCGACGGGCATCTCGGCCGCTCCCCTTTGACCTTCGACAACGGTGCGCCAAACCGCCCAACGCCGACGCAGGGCCGCCGCACCGTTTTCTCCAAGTGGACCTTGTTGAAATCTAGCCCACGCCGCGGGGCGCTGAGCCGGCAGGGTCGAGCCCGATCAGCGGTCGGGCTCCTCCTCCGGGGGGCGCACCACGGCCAGCACCTCGGTGGGGCGATCGTCGGCCGGTCTGCCGGAGAGCTCCGGGAACGCCGTGGCGACCATGTCCTCGAAGCTCCGTTGCCTGGGTGCCACCGGCGCGGCAGCACCGCCGGCCGCCGCCGGCATCCGCGCCGGGCGCTGCCGCACGTTCAGCGGCCACCAGAACCACCGTCCCAGCATCGCCGCCATCGACGGCATCATGAAGGAGCGCACCACCAGGGTGTCGAAGAGCAGACCCAGCCCGATCGTGGTCCCCACCTGACCCACCACCCGCAGATCGCTGACCAACATCGAGGCCATGGTGAAGGCGAACACCAGGCCGGCGGCGGTGACGACCTTGCCGGTGCCGCCCATGGTCCGGATGATCCCGGTCTTCAGCCCGGCACCCATCTCCTCCTTGAACCGGGCCACCAGTAGCAGGTTGTAGTCACAACCCACCGCCAACAGGATGATCACCGACATCACCATCACCAGCCAGTGCAGGTGGATGCCGAATATGTACTGCCACAGCAGGACCGACAGCCCGAACGAGGCGCCCAACGACGCCAGCACCGTCCCGACGATCACCACAGCGGCGATAAAGCTCCGGGTGATCAGCAACATGATGATGAAAATGATTGCCAGAGAAGTGATTCCGGCGATCAGCAGATCGTAGTCGGCGCTTCCCTGTAGGTCGTTGAACAGCGCGGCGGTGCCCGCCACATACACCTTGGCGGTAGCCAGCGGGGTGCCCTTCAGCGCCTCGGTGGCCGCCTTCTTGATCAGGTTGACCCGCGCCATGCCCTCCGGAGTCGCCGGGTAACCGTCGTGGGTGATGAAGAAGCGCGCCGCATGACCGTCCGGCGACAGGAACAGCTGAACCACCCGCTTGAAGTCCGGATTGTCGAAGGCGTCCCGGGGCAGGTAGAAGGAGTCGTCGCTCTTCGCCGCGTCGAAGTCCTGGCCCATCGCCGTCGAGTCGCCGCCGACCTCCTCGACCTGGGCCAGGATGCCCGACATCGTGCTGTGCAGCGTCAGCATCATGGTCTGCAGGCTGCGCAGCGCGGCGATCTGCGCCGGCATCATCGCCAGCAGCTGCGGCGTGACCGAGTCGATGTTGGTCAGGTCGGGCGCCAGTTCGTTGATCTTGTCGGTGAGCAGGGTGGTGCCGTCCATGGCCGCATAGGCCGCACGCAGCGACATACAGGTCTGGTCGCAGTTCTGCTGCTTTTCCACCGACTCCCGCAGCGACTTGGAGTTCTCGTTGAGGTCGGCGATGTTGCCCCGCACCTGCTGGGACAGGTCCATCGCCTCCTGGGAGACACCGGTCGCATGGTGGGTGCTGGAGTTCAGATCCTGCATCAGCGTGTACATCCGCTGCAGCGAGGCGATGGTCTCGTCAAGATCATCGGCTTGGCGGCGCATGTCGGCCACCCGGTTCTTGACGAAGTCCAGGTTCTGCAGCTGGCCGGCGTTGTGCATGCTGAGCAGGAAGGGAATCGAGGTGTGCCCCAGCGGGGTGCCCTCCGGGCGGGTGACGCCCTGCACCATCGCAACGCCCTCAACGGCAAAGATGCTCTTGGCCACCTTGTTGAGCACCAAGAAGTCCGCGGAGTTGCGCATGTCGTGGTCGGACTCGACCATCACCACCTCGGGCAGCAGCCGCGACTCCGGGAAGTGCCGGGCAGCGGCCGCCCAGCCGAGGTTGGCCGGGGTGTCCTGGGGGATGAACGACGGGTCCCGGTAACTGACCTGGTAGCCCGGCAGTGCGAGCAGGCCGATCAGCGCCACCGAGCAGGCCGCGACGAAAATCGGAACGGGCCACCGCACGATCGCCGTGCCCACCTTGCGCCAGCCGCGGTCGGACATCTTGCGGCGCGGTTCGAGCAGCCCGTGGCGCGTGGCGACGGCCAGCACCGCCGGCACCAGCGTCAGCGCGATCGCCACCGCCACCACCATGCCCACCGCACACGGCAGCCCCATGGTCTGAAACACCGGCAGCCGGGTGAAGCTCAGGCAGAACGTGGCACCGGCGATGGTCAGGCCCGAAGCCAGCACCACGTGAGCGACGCCGCGGTAGGTGGTGAAATACGCCGTCTCCGGGTCTTCGCCGGCATGGCGCGCCTCGTGGTAGCGGCCGATGAAGAAGATGCCGTAATCGGTGCCGGCCGCGATCGCCAGGGTCACCAGGATGTTGATCGCGAACGTGGACAGCCCGATCAGCCCGTAGTGGCCCAGTGCCGCGACGATTCCGCGCGCCGCCGCCAGTTCGATCCCCACCACGGCCAACAGCAACCCGACGGTGCTCAGCGAGCGATACAGCAGCAGCAGCATCAGCGAGATCACCGTGACGGTGGCCACCAGGATCTTCAGGACCGCCCGATCGCCGCTGGTGTTCATATCGGTGACCATGGGCGCCGGGCCGGTGACGTAGGCCCGAACCCCCGGCGGCGCGGGGGTGCGCTGCACGACGTCGCGCACCGCCTCGACCGAGTCGTTGGCCAGGGCCTCGCCCTGATTTCCGGCGAGGTTCAGCTGAACCAACGCGGCCTTGCCATCCGCGCTCTGGGCGCCCCCGGCGGTCAGGGGGTCGCCCCAGAAGTCCTGGATGTGCTGGACGTGCACGGTGTCGGCGTTGAGTTGCGCGATGAGCTCGTTGTAGTACCGGTGCGCGGCGTCGCCGAGGGGCTCGTCGCCTTCGATGACGATCATCGCCGCGCTGTCGGTGTCGGACTCGGCGAAGACCTGCCCGAGCCGAGCCATGGCCTGAATCGATGGCGAGTCCTTGGCGCTCAAGGACACCGGGTGTTCCTTGGCGACCTGCTCCAACGGCGGAACGGCGACGTTGACCAGGATGGTGATGGCCACCCAGGCCAAGATGATCGGCACCGCGAAGCGGCGAACGAATGCGGCGGCCGAGGATCCGCCGTGGTTCCGGTGGCGGGTACTCATCGGCCTCTCACCCGGCCAGTTGCCCGAACGATCACTGTAACCCCCTGTTCAGGACCGCAACAGCGCACGTTATCCGATCCGGTAATCCGACAGCGGGAAGCGATCCTGCTCTTTGACGGCGCTGCGCACCGAGGTCGGCCGGAACAGCGGCGCCTCCCCCGTGTTCTGGTTGAACCAGTACGAGTTCGATGTGGCGCAGTTGCCGCGATGGAACACCGAGCTGTCCAGCAGGCCCATCATCCGCTCGTAGAACCGCGAGTTGGCGTCCTCGGTGACCTCGAAGGTCTGCGCGCCCCGCCGCTGCAGCTCGCCGAAGAGCCGCCGCATGTGCCGGGTCTGATATTCCACCGTGTTGAACCAGGACAAGCCGACCCAGGAGAACGGGCTGGACATATTGATGAAGTTCGGGAACTGGGGCACCGTCATGCCCTGGTAGGCCTGGAATCGGGTCTCGCGCCACCATTTGCCCAGGTTACGGCCGCCGCGACCGATCACCTCGATGGCAGGCAAGTTGCTCTCCCAGACGTCGTAGCCGGTGGCCAGCACCAGGGTGTCGGCCTCCCGCTTGACGCCGTCGCGCGACACGATGCCGTCCGGTTCGATCCGCTCGATCCCCTCGGTCACCAGCTGCACGTTCGGTTTGGCGAACGCCGGGTAGTAGTCGTTGGAGATCGACGGGCGTTTGCAGCCGAAGTCGAAGTCGGGCGCCATCTTGCGGGCGAGCTCGCGGTTGCGCACCGACAGCAGCCGGTGCAGGGCCGATTGGGCTGCCATCGCCTTGTTGAGGAACTTGAAGCGCCGGTAGCGCCACATCGTCAGCACCATCATGAAGTCGGTGGTGTTGTCGGTGAGCCACCGGACGATGCGCTGGGTGAACGGCACGCGGGCGAACATCCGTTGCACCGGCGGCGGGAACACCACGTCGGACTTGGGTGTGACCAGGATCGGCGTGCGCTGGTACACCGTCAGTTCGGCGACCTCTTTGGCCAGCTCGGGAATCACCTGGATCCCGGTGGACCCGGTCCCGATGACGGCCGCCCGGCGGCCGGCCATCGAGTAGTCGTGGTCCCATTCCGCGGTGTGCACGACGTGGCCGGCGAAGGTGTCGATGCCGGGGATGTCGGGGATCTTCGGCTGGCACAGGAAGCCGGTGGCCACGATGAGGAACTGCGACGTCAGGGTCTCGCCACCGGCCAGCGAGGTCCGCCAGACCTTCGCGTCGTCGTCCCACTGGGCACCGTCGACGCTGGTGTTGAACCGCATGAAGCGCTCCACGTCGTACTTGGCCGCGACGTGCTCGGCGTAGGCCTGGACTTCGTGACCGGGCGCGAACAACCGCGACCAGTACGGGTTGGGTTCGAACCAGTAGGAATAAGTAGTAGAGGGCTGGTCGACCGAGAGGCCGGGATAGTGGTTGACGCGCCACGTTCCGCCGAGACCGTCCAAGCGGTCCACGATCACGATGTTGTCGTAGCCCAGCCGGTTGAGCTGGATCGCCGCACCGATGCCGCCGAAGCCTGCGCCCACGATGACGGCGTCGTATTGCTGCGTCTCCATAAGGACGACACGCTACCGCAACGGCACCCCTTCCCGCCGTTCGCAGAGGTCAGGCCCATGACCGGCGGGCGACCGGCGGCCGACCGAACAGCCCGCCGTCAAGCGTCACACCGCGGGGAGCCACGCGATATCTGCTTGCGCGTCAATTGCGAAGTATGATGACTACCGGTATGTACATGGCCCTTTTTAGGGCGTATCTGATTTTTTACGGGGAGCTGCTCAATGGTCGGTACGGCGGTTCTGGCGGCCCTCATGCTGCTGCTCGCAGCGGTGTGCATGAGTCGAATCACCCGCGCGCGGAGCCGCCGGACCCGCGCCGCCACCGACCGGGACTACACCGCCATGCTCGCCGCGCTCTCGGCGAACTCCGAGCGGCATCGCTTCGACCCGCTCACCGACCTGGACTGGGACGCCCCGGAGTACGCGGTATGCGCGCAGGACCCGCGATGGGTGCTCGGCGACGGTCCGCTGGCCCGCACCGCCTGGTATCGCCGCCAACCGCTCACCACGCAGATCGCGATCGGGATGTGGCACCAGGCCAACATCGCCAAGATCGCGCTGCAGTTCGAGAGCATGCTCATACGCGGCCTGGTGCAGTACGCCACGCGAGTGCCCAACGGGTCGCCGGAACACCGCTACTGCCTTCGCGAGACGATCGAGGAATGCCACCACGTCCTGATGTTCCAGGAACTGGTGAACCGGATCGGCCAGGACGTGCCCGGAATGCCGCGCTGGATGCGCGGGCTTTCGCCGGTGCTGCCGCTGTACGCCGGCCCCTTCCCCAACGCATTCTTCTTCGGGGTGCTGGCCGGCGAGATCCCGGTCGACGTGATCCAGACAAAGGCGCTGCGCAGCGCCGGGTCGGCACATCCGCTGGTGCGGGCGATCATGGCCGTCCACGTCGCCGAGGAGGCGCGACACATCTGTTTCGCCGACGCCCGGCTCCGTCAGCGCGTCCCGCATACCCGATGGGTCAACCGGGTGTGGATGTCGGTCTATGTTCCGGTGCTCATGCGGGTGTTCGCGCGGCCGATCGTGCTGCCGCCCCGCGCGTTCTTCCGGCATTTCGGCGTACCCCGGTCGGTCCGCCGGCAGCTACGAGCCGGCTCGGCCGAATCGCGCCAGGAGCTGCGCGACACCTTCGCCGACATCAGGATGCTCTGTGACGATCTGGGCCTGATGACCATGGCCGGGAGGCTGATGTGGCGGGTGTGCCGCATCGGCGGGCCGCCGTCGCGATACCGCGGTGAACCGCGGCGCGCACAACAGGCCACCCGGATCACCGGCAACTGAGGCCCCCGCTGAGCTGTGCCATACTTTCGGTATGGTGCTTTCCCCATCTGAGACCTTGGAAAAAGTCGGCGCGGAGCTGGTGTACCGCATCTCGGCGATGCCGCTTTACAAGAAGGCCTTCAAGTACTGGTACCCGTTCATGACGAAGCGGATGGGGCACGACGACGTCGTCTTCCTGAACTGGGGCTACGAGCAGGACCCGCCGCTGGGTCTGCAGCTCGACGCGGCCGACGAGCCCAACCGGTACTCGATCCAGCTCTACCACCAGACCGCGACCCAGATCGACCTGGCCGGCAAGGACGTCCTCGAAGTCAGCTCCGGCCACGGCGGCGGCGCCTCCTTCCTGGCCCGCACCCTCAAGCCGGCCTCCTACACCGGCCTGGACTTCAACGCCGACGGCGTCGCCTTCTGCAAGAAGCGCCACCAGGTGCCCGGCTTGGACTTCGTGCAGGGTGACGCTCTGAACCTGCCGTTCCCGGACAACTCCTTCGACGCGATCATCAACGTCGAGGCCTCGCACATCTACCCCGACTTCGCGCAGTTCGTCCGCGAGGTGGGACGGGTGCTGCGTCCGGGCGGGCACTTTCTGCACACCGATTTCCGCGCCAAGGAAGACATCGAGTCCTGGCAGCAGACCTTGGCCACCCCGCCGCTGCGGCTGGTCAACGAGCGCGACATCAGTCGCGAAGTGGTCCGCGGACTGGCGGCCAACTCGCCGCGCTCCAACGACCTGATCAACGAGCGCATGCCGTTCTTCCTGCGCCGCTTCGCCCGGGAGTTCGCCGTGGTCGAGGGGTCGCTGTTCTACCGCGATCTGGACCGCGGCGAGATCACCTACCGCATTTTCGACCTCGTCAAAGAGTGACCCCGGGCCCCGGGAGGCGACCGGGTTAGGGTGGCGGCTGGGCCGGTTGCGGGCCGGTCGGGCCAATCGCGCTCCAATCCCGACGATCGCTGACGAGGGGCTTGCCAGATGGACCAGAAGGAACTGACGCGCCGACTTCGTTTTCGCGCCAGTCTGCTCAAGATCGGCACCGACGGGCTCATCGGCGTGGTCCGCGACCGGGCCACCGCCTACCGCTATGCGGTGACCCGACGCGAAACCGCTCCGCTGACCGACTTCGACCCGTTTGCACCCGAGACGATGCACGACCCCTATCCGGGTTATCGCACGCTGCTGACCGGGCCCAAGGTCTGGTACAGCCGCAAGCGGGGCATCTGGATCATCCCGGGCTATGACGAGGTCCGGCAGGCGTTGCGCGACAACGAGGCGCTGTCCTCGGCGCAGAGCCAGGCCCGCTTCCGGGTCCGCCTGCAGACCATGAACGCCACCGACCCGCCGGAGCACACCCGGCTGCGCCGGTCGGTGTCGCGGGCTTTCACCCCGCGTGCGATGAAGTCGTGGGAGATCAACATCAACCGCGCCGCCGACGAGCTGGTCGCCGCGATGGTCGAGCGCGGCCGCGTGGAGATCGTCTCCGACTTGGCCAAGCCCCTGCCGAACCGGCTGATCACCATGATGCTGGCCATACCGCAGGAGGACCGTCACCAGTTCCTGGAGTGGGCCGACACCATCAACGAGGCCGCATTCGCACCGCTGAGCCTGCGCGGGATGGTGATGAACATGCGCTCGAGTCAGGCGGTGATCGCGATGCACCGCAGTCTGGACCCGATGATCAAAGCCCGCCGCGCCGATCCCGGGGACGACCTGATCTCGATGCTGGCGGCACCCAGCGGTGCCGACACCCTCTCCGACGACGAGGTGTTCTGGACGGCATCGATGCTCGTCGGCGCCGGCAGCGAGACCACCACGAATCTGATCTCCGAACTGTTCCTGACCCTGGCGCAACGTCCCGACGTCTACGCACGGCTGCGCGAACAGCCCGAGCTGATCCCCGCCTGTCTCTTATACACA
>NZ_JRMK01000032.1:0-36064 GCF_000972925.1 Mycobacterium sp. UM_Kg1
CCGCGAACGGGGGCCGGCCCGCCGCGGCCAGCCTCGCCAGCTCCTCCTCCACGCCCAGATCCATCACCCATGCCGCATCGCCGTCCTTGCAGTGCAGGGCGATCACCGGCCGCAGGGGTGCGGTCTGCCCCGGCGGGCGGGCGATGATCCAGTTGGTCTCCACGCCACCACGAGCCGCCGAGACGAACGACCCGGATTCCCACGTCGGATAGCTGTTACCGGTTGCCTGTGAGGCGGCCGGGCGCCGAAGTGCACCCGCTCCGAACAGGCCCGCAGCCCCCACCGCGCCGACCCCAAGGCGCAAAGCAGCCCGGCGGGTCACATCAGCCATGGGCAGCATCATCGCGCGGCTGCCCCGGCCGGATCAGTCCGGCGCACCACCCTTGATCAGGTTGTTGCCGGTTCGTTAGCAACGTCCGGGTTCGCGCGTGGCCCCACTGCGAAGAGCGGTGATCAGCAGCCCGCGCGCTCGATAGTCGCAGCGTGCGGCGATTATCGTGGAGACCGGCTCGCCCGAGGGGTTCCGGCAAATCCAGAATGGCGAGTCAACCGCCGGTTTTTGGGCTACAAATACACACACGCGAGCTTCATGAGCCCGGCGTACGCCGCACGGAGGGGGTCGGTGATGAACTACGCTGCGCTGCCACCGGAAGTCAACTCACTGCGTATCTATACCGGGCCGGGATCCGCGCCCATGCGCGCGGCTGCCGCGGCCTGGGGTGCGCTGTCGGCCGAGCTGCACGCGGCCGCCGCATCGTATGAATCGGTGATCGCCGAGCTGACCGCCCAGGCCTGGCAGGGGCCGTCCGCGGCGGCGCTGAGCCGAGCCGCGGACCTCTACGTGTCCTGGATGGCCGCGACCGCGGCGCAGATCGACCAGACCACTGCGCAGGCGAACGCGGCGGCGGCGGCCTACGAGGCGGCGCACAGCGCCACGGTGCCGCCCTCGGTGGTGGCGGCCAACCGGGCCCAGTTGCTGCTGCTGATCGCCACCAACGTGCTGGGCACCAACACCGCGGCGATCGCGGCGAACGAGGCCGAGTACGGCGAGATGTGGGCACAGGACGCAGCCGCGATGTACGCCTACGCCGCGGCGTCCGCAACCGCTACCGGGCTCGTACCGTTTGCGGAGCCGCCGCGGACCAGCAATCCCGCCGGGCCCGCCGGCCAGGCCGCTGCCGCGGCGGACGCCCAAGCCACGTCATCGTCGTTGGATGTGCAGTCGCTGCTGGGGCAGCTGGCCTCGGGGATTTTCGGGTCGCCGCAGAGCACCGCGGCGCAGGTCGGGACGGCGGCCGTCGTCGGGCCGGCCCAGGGGGTCGAGGACATCTTCACGCTGCCCAGCCTCTCCGACATCGTCGGCCTGAACGCGCTGTCGGCGGTGGCCCTGGCGCTGTCCGCCGGTGCCTGGTCGTCTGCCAGCGCCAGCACCCGCGAGATCCTCGCCGAGCAGGATCAGTTGGAGCTCGTCGAGTACGAAATCCTCAACGCGATCGACCTGTTCTCACCGTTGACCCCGTCGCGGCCGGCGGTCCCCGGCGTCGGGCTGTCGGCGGCGATGGGGGAGGCTTTCAGCGCCGGCAACCTTTCGGTGCCGGTCAATTGGGCGGCCAACGCCCCGGAGATCCGCACGCTGTCCTACACCAAACCGCTGGTCGGTCCTGGCATCGGCGGTGCGCCGGCGGCATCACTGGCCGGCGCCGGCAGCGCCTTCAGCCAGATGGCGCTGGCGGGCATGGGCGGCAGTGCCCTGGCCGGCTCGGTCAGTCGGGGACGCGGAGGCACCGACGCGCCGGCGAGGGTCCAGCCGCCGCAGCGTGCCGCCACCGACGCGGTGGCCGGCACCGAGACCGGCGACGGCGGCGCACCCGCGCCGACGAAGATGGGCATCGCCGCCGAGATCCGCGAATTCGCCGAACTGCGCGACCGCGGGCTGATCACCAACGACGAGTACAACGAACAGAAGATGCGCCTACTGGGCCAGTGACGCAGCGCGGTGTCAGGCGCGGGTGAGCAACAACGTGTGCGGGACCCCGGCCCGCCCGAGCAGCTGACGCCACGGGGCCTTGAGCAGTCCGACCGCCTCATCAGTGGGCACCAGCCGCGGATTGGTCACCGCGAACGTCTTTCCGCCGACCTTGACCCGCCCGCCCCCGGCGGCCTCCAGGTTCTTCACCCAGTCGCGGCGGGTGCCGTACGGCAGCAACACGGCGACGCCGTCGTCGGTATGAAACATCGAGACCGGGGTGCGGTATGCGGTCCCGGAGCGCCGGCCGGTGTGCTCGACGAGCGACCACATGGGCACCCACCCGCAAAACGGCCGGAACAGCGGATTGGTCACAACCCTGTTGAAGCGGGCGCGCCGGTCGGAGAAGCGCACCATCTAGCCCTGCCTGGTGAGCAGCACCGCCTGCTCGAACGGCAACCGGGCAAACACGTTGCGGGTACGGGGGCTGACATGCTCGGCCGCCTCGGCCCTGCTCACCACGCGGGGATTGGTCACCTCGAACGTCTTACCGCGGCGGCGCATGCGGCCGCCGCCGGCGGCCGTGATGTTCTTCAGCCAGTCGCGGTCCGGGCCGTAGGTCAGCAGCACGGCCACGCCGTCATCGGTGCTGAACACGCTCAGCGGGGTCCGGTAGGGCTTGCCGGAGCGCCGGCCGACGTGCTCGAGGATGCCGAATGTAGGAGCCCAGCCGGCCCACATTCGCTGGATGGGGTTGGTGACGTGCCGGTTGAACCGGGCCAGCCGCTGCGGTAGTTGCATGAGAGCCATCAAACCCCGTGGTCGTGGCCCCACTCAAGACCCAGTCGCAGCGACTGTCTCCTACACCCCGTAGTCGATCGGCCCGGATCGGCTGGAACACTGGGCGTCGTGGGTAATGCGGAAGGTGCCACGGCAGTATCGGAACGGTTGTTCGCCGAAGCCTGCGCGGTGATCCCCGGCGGGGTGAACTCACCCGCTCGGGCGTTCGCTGCGGTGGGGGGCACGCCGCGCTTCATCACCGAGGCGCACGGCTGCTGGCTGATCGACGCCGACGGCCACCGCTACGTCGACCTGGTCTGTTCGTGGGGACCGATGATCCTGGGCCACGCCCCCCCCGCCGTGGTCGAGGCGGTCCGCGACGCGGCCGGTGCCGGCCTGTCCTTCGGGGCGCCGACCCGAACCGAAACCGAGCTGGCGGCCGAGATCATCGCCCGGGTGCCCGCGGTGCACAAGGTCCGGCTGGTCAACTCCGGCACCGAGGCCACCATGAGCGCCCTGCGGCTGGCCCGCGGCTTCACCGGCCGGGCCAAGGTCATCAAGTTCTCCGGCTGCTACCACGGCCACGTCGACGCCCTGCTCGCCGACGCCGGATCGGGGGTCGCCACCCTGGCCCTGCCGGCATCGCCGGGAGTCACCGGCGCCACCGCCGCCGACACCATCGTGCTGCCCTACAACGACGTCGACGCCGTCCGCCGGGCGTTCGCCGAATTCGGCGACCAGATCGCCGCCGTCATCACCGAAGCCAGTCCCGGCAACATGGGCGTCGTGCCGCCGGCCCCCGGCTTCAACGCCGCACTGCGTGCGATCACCGCCGAGCACGGCGCCCTGCTGATCATCGACGAGGTCATGACGGGTTTCCGGGTGAGCGCCGGTGGCTGGTATGGACTCGACCCCGTGGCCGCCGACCTGTTCACCTTCGGCAAGGTGATCAGCGGCGGCCTGCCGGCCGCGGCCTTCGGCGGCCGGGCCGACGTGATGGATCGGCTGGCGCCGCTGGGGCCGGTCTATCAGGCCGGGACCCTGTCGGGTAACCCGGTGGCCACCGCCGCGGGCCTGGCCACCCTGCGTGCCGCCGACGACGACGTCTACGCCGCGCTGGACAAGAACGCCGACCGGCTGACCGTGCTGCTGGCCGAAGCGCTGACAGCCGCCGGGGTGCCGCACCAGATCCCGCGCGCCGGAAACATGTTCAGCGTGTTCTTCGCCGACGAACCCGTCACCGACTTCGCCGCCGCCCGGGCCAGCCAGACCTGGCGCTTCCCGGCGTTCTTCCACGCGCTGCTGGACGCCGGCGTCTACCCGCCGTGCAGCGCCTTCGAGGCATGGTTCGTCTCGGCGGCCCTCACCGAGGAGGCGTTCGACCGGATCGCCACCGCCCTGCCCGCCGCGGCCCGTGCCGCGGCCACCACCACGGAGCCCAACCACTGATGGCCGAAGAAACCCGCGTCCACCTGATCCGCCACGGCGAGGTCCACAACCCCGACGGCATTCTCTACGGCCGGCTGCCCGGTTTCCGGCTCTCCGAGACCGGCCGCGCCCAGGCCGTGGCCGCCGCCGAACTGCTGGCCGGCCGCGACATCGTCGCCGTGATCGCCTCGCCGCTGCAGCGCGCCCAGGAGACGGCCACCCCCATCGCCGCCCGGCACAACCTGACGATCGACACCGACCATGACCTGATCGAGTCGGCCAACATCTTCGAGGGCAAGCGGGTTTCGCCCGGCGACGGCGCCTGGCGCAACCCCCGGTTCTGGTGGCACCTGCGCAACCCCTTCACCCCGTCATGGGGCGAGCCCTACGGTCAGATCGCCGCCCGCATGGCCGCCGCGGTGGACAAGGCCCGGGCCCGCGCCGCCGGCCGCGAGGCGGTGTGTGTCAGCCATCAGCTGCCGGTCTGGACCGCCCGTCAATACCTCACCGGCAACCGGCTCTGGCACGACCCGCGTCGCCGGCAGTGCGACGTGGGGTCGGTGACCACACTGATCTACGCCGGTGATCGTCTCGTCGACGTCGATTACCAGGTCCCGGCCGGCGGCTGACGATGCGGGCGGTGCTGATCGTCGGGACGGTGCTGGCCGCCCTGATCTCGGGGTGTTCGGTCGGCGACGACGCCGTCACACACGGCGGCACCTTCGAGTTCGTCTCCCCCGGAGGCAAGACCGACATCTTCTACGACCCGCCGGAAACCCGCGGCCGGCCCGGCCCCATCGCCGGGCCCGACCTGATGGACACCGACCGGACCCTCAGCGTGGCCGACTTTGTCGGGCAGGTCGTCGTCGTCAACGTCTGGGGCCAATGGTGCGGTCCCTGCCGTTCCGAAGTCAGCCAGCTGCAACAGGTTTACGACGCCACTCGCGCGCAGGGGGTTGCGTTCCTGGGCATCGACGTCCGCGACCCCGACCCGCAGGCGCCCCGCGACTTCATCGCCGATCGCCGGGTGACCTACCCGTCGATCTACGACCCGGCCATGCGCACCATGATCGCGTTCGGCGGACGCTATCCCTCCTCGGTGATCCCGGCGACCATGGTGCTCGACCGGGCGCACCGGGTGGCGGCGGTGTTCCTGCGCGAAGTGCTCGCCGAAGACCTGCAGCCCGTCGTGCAGCGGTTGGCCGCCGAGGCGGCGCCGTGAGCGGCTTCACCGCCACCGTCACCTCCGGACCACTGCTGCTGGCCGTCGCGGTGTCGACCCTGGCCGGGCTGGTGTCGTTCGCCTCGCCCTGCGTGGTGCCGTTGGTGCCGGGCTATCTGTCCTACCTGGCGGCGGTGGTCGGTGTCGAGGAAAGGCCCGAACTGCCCGACACCGGCCAAGCCCCGCCCGGCGCCCGGTGGCGCGTCGCGGGTTCGGCGGCCCTGTTCGTCGCCGGATTCACCGCGGTCTTTCTGCTCGGCTCGGTGGCCGTGCTGGGCATGACCAGCACGTTGATCACCAACCAGGTGCTGCTGCAGCGGGTTGGCGGCGCGGTGACGATCCTGATGGGGTTGGTGTTCGTCGGGTTCGTGCCGGCGCTGCAACGCCCCCTTCGCTTCACGCCGGCGCAGCTGTCCACCGTGGTCGGGGCACCGCTGCTGGGTGCGGTGTTCGCGCTCGGCTGGACACCCTGCCTGGGGCCGACCCTGACCGGCGTGATCGCGGTCGCCTCGACCACCGACGGCGCCGGGGTGGCCCGCGGAGTGCTGCTGGTGATCGCCTACTGCCTGGGACTGGGGGTGCCGTTCGTGGCGTTGGCCTTCGGGTCGGCCAGCGCGGTGGCCGGGCTGGGCTGGCTGCGCCGGCACACCCGGGCCATCCAGGTGCTCGGCGGCGTGCTGCTGATCGCGGTAGGCCTGGCGCTGCTCACCGGCGTGTGGGACCACTTCGTCGCCGTGATCCGAGACGGCCTGGTCTCCGACGTCAGGCTTCCCATCTGATGGCCGCAACCACCACCGCACCGGCTCGCCGGGGGCCGATCGCGCGGCTGGCCGCCCGGATCCGCAACACCTGGCGGGCGTTGACCTCGATGGGCACCGCCCTGGTGCTGCTGGTGCTGCTCGCGCTGGCCGCCATCCCGGGAGCGCTGCTGCCACAGCGCAGCCTCAACGCCGCCAAGGTCGACGAATACCTGGCCCTGCACCCGACACTGGGACCCTGGCTCGACCGGCTGGAGGCGTTCGACGTCTTCTCCAGCTTCTGGTTCACCGCCATCTACGTCCTGCTGTGCGTGTCGCTGATCGGCTGTCTGACGCCCCGGACCCTCGAACACCTGCGCAGCCTGCGCGCCACCCCGGTCGCCGCGCCGCGCAACCTGGCCCGGCTGCCCAAGCACGCCCAGACGCACCTGGCCGGCGACGCCGAACAACTCGGTGCGCGGATGACGGAAGCTCTGCGCGGCTGGCGGCGAGTCACCCGCTCGGAGCACGGCACCGTCGAAGTGTCGGCGGAAAAGGGGTACCTGCGAGAGTTCGGCAACCTGGTCTTCCACTTCGCGCTGCTGGGGCTGCTGGCCGCCGTCGCGGTGGGCCGGCTGTTCGGCTACGAGGGCAACGTGATGGTGATCGCCGACGGCGGTCCGGGTTTCTGCTCGGCCTCGCCCGCCGCGTTCGACTCCTTCCGCGCCGGCGCCACCGTGGACGGGACCAAGCTGCACCCGCTGTGTGTGCGGGTCAACGACTTCACCGCCGACTACCTGCCCACCGGGCTGGCCACGTCCTTCACCGCGCACATCGACTATCAGGCCGGCGAGGACCTGACCACCGGCCAATGGCGGCCCTACCGGCTGGAGGTCAACCACCCGCTGCGGGTCGGCGGTGTGCGCGCCTACCTGCAGGGGCACGGTTACGCACCCACCTTCACGGTGATCTTCCCGGACGGGCAGACCCGGACCCAGACGGTGCAGTTCCGCCCGGACAACCCGCTGACCCTGTTGTCGTCGGGCGCGGTCCGGATCGACCCGCCGGCCGGGACCTATCCCGACGCCACGCAGCGGCGCAAACACCAGATCGGCATCCAGGGGCTGTTCGCGCCGACCGAACAACTCGACAACCGGCTGCTGTCATCGGCATTCCCCGCGATGAACGACCCCGCGGTCGCGATCGACGTCTACCGCGGGGACACCGGCCTCGACACCGGCCGGCCGCAGAGCCTGTTCAGCCTGGATTCCCGGCTGATCGACCAGGGCCGGCTGACCAAGGTGGCGCGCTCCAACCTCAAGGCCGGTGAAGAGATCCGCCTCGACGACGGCACCCGGGTGCGTTTCGACGGCGCGCTGCCGTTCGTCAACATCCAGATCTCGCACGACCCCGCGGAGATCTGGGTGCTGGTGTTCGCCATGACGATGATGGCCGGCCTGGTGGTCTCCCTGGTGGTGCGCCGCCGCCGGATCTGGATCCGGATCACGCCGGCGGGGCCGACCGGGCAGCCCGGTACGGTGAACGTCGAGGTGGGCGGGCTCGCTCGCACCGACAACTCCGGCTGGGGTGACGAGTTCGAGCGGTTGAGCACCCGGCTGGTCGGCAAGGAGACGTAGGTGAATACGAGTCATATCGACATCGGGCTGGCGCGCTACTCCGACTGGGCGTTCACCTCGGCGATGATCGTGCTGGTCATCGCGCTGCTGCTGCTGGCCGTCGAACTGGCCTACAGCCGGGCCCGCACGCCGGCCGAGGCCGAGCTGGTCTCCGCCGGGGGAGTGCGTCCCGACAGTGCCACGCCGGGGCTGGTGGTCGCCGCACAGCGCCGGCCCCTGGGCGAGCGGGTGGGCCGCGCCGGCCTGGCACTGGTCTACCTGGGCATCGCCCTGCTGCTGGCCTGCATCGTGTTCCGCGGCGCCGCCACCTTGCGCCCGCCGTGGGGCAACATGTACGAGTTCATCAACCTGACCTGCTTCTCCGGTCTGGTGGCTTCCGCCGTCGCGCTGCGCCGGCCGCAACATCGCAGCCTGTGGGTTTTCGTGCTGCTGCCGGTGCTGATCCTGCTCACGGTCTCCGGGCGCTGGCTCTACGCCACGGCGGCGCCGGTCATGCCCGCCCTGCAGTCGTACTGGCTGCCGATCCACGTCTCGGTGGTCAGCATCGGCTCCGGAGTGTTCCTGGTGGCCGGGGTGGCCAGCATTCTGTTTCTGATCCGCTCCTCGCGGCTCAGCGACCCCGAGACGCCCGGGGCGCTGGCGCGCATGGTGCGCCGGCTGCCCGATGCGCAAACCCTGGACCGCATCGCCTACCGGACCACCATCTTCGCGTTTCCGGTGTTCGGCTTCGGGGTGATCTTCGGCGCGATCTGGGCGGAGGGGGCGTGGGGCCGCTACTGGGGCTGGGACCCCAAGGAGACCGTCTCCTTCATCGCGTGGGTGGTCTACGCCGCCTACCTGCACGCGCGGTCCACCGCCGGGTGGCGCGACTACAAGGCGGCGTGGATCAACGTGGTCGGCTTCGCGGCGATGGTCTTCAATCTGTTCTTCGTCAACCTGGTGACCGTCGGCCTGCACTCCTACGCCGGAGTCGGCTAATAAAGCTGTCAGTTTCCTTTATGACAGCTGCGCTACCCTGCGGTTATCGGCGTCAATTGACGTCCCAGCCACGGTGACAGGGGAGAATCACGTGTCCGACCACGCATCCGGTGATGCCACTGCGAGCCACGACGTGACCGACCATCCGACCACACAGTTTCGGCCCTTCCAGCACGTCGGCGAGACGGCTGACCGCCCCGCCGCGGCCACGGAATCCGGGGCCACCGGATCGATCGACCAGCGTGCCGAGGCGCCGGAGACCCGCTCCTTCGGTGGCTTCCGCACCGAGCGGCGGTTCTCCGAACCGGCCGACCCGTGGCCGCCAGCACCCGCGGACAGCCGCGCCCGGCAACAGTCGTGGAACCCCAACGCCTCCACCAGCTGGATTCCGCAGCCGATGGAGAACCCCGCCCCCGTCTTCTACGGGGGCAGTCACGGCGGCGCGGCCCATGCCCCCCACCGACCCGCCGAGTCCCTCGCACCGTTCTCGGACCTGTCCACCACATCGTTGTTGCGGCAGGTCAAACCGCCGCCCACGTCGGGCTGGCGGCGCCTGCTCTATGTGCTGTCCGGTCAGCTCATCAATGTCGGCGAGAGTCCCCGGACCATCCGGTTCAACGACTTGGTGTCGCAGGTGAACCGGCCGCTGCAGGGTTGTCACCGGATCGCGGTGCTGTCCCTGAAGGGCGGCGTGGGTAAGACCACCATCACCGCGACCCTGGGATCGACGTTCGCCTCCATCCGGGGCGACCGGGTGGTCGCCGTGGACGCCAACCCCGACCGCGGCACTCTGAACCAGAAGGTGCCGATGGAGACGCCGGCCACGGTGCGGCACCTGCTGCGCGACGCCGAGGGCATCCAGCGCTACAGCGACGTGCGCAGCTACACCAACCAGGGGCCCAGCCGCCTGGAGGTGCTGGCCTCCGACACCGATCCCGCGGTCTCGGAAGCCTTCAGCGGCGAGGATTACGCCAGCACGCTGCAGGTACTGGAGCGGTTCTACAGCCTGGTCCTGACCGACTGCGGCACCGGTCTGATGCACTCGGCCATGTCGGCGGTGCTCGCCAAGGCCGACACCCTGATCGTGGTCAGCTCCGGTTCGGTCGACGGTGCCCGCAGTGCCTCGGCGACGCTGGACTGGCTCGACGCGCACGGCCACGAGGATCTGGTGCGTAACTCGATCGCGGTCATCAACGCGGTGCGGCCCCGCTCCGGCAAGGTCGACATGCAGAAGGTGGTCGACCACTTCTCCCGGCGCTGCCGCGCGGTGCGGTTGGTGCCGTTCGACCCGCACCTGGAAGAAGGCGCGGAGATCGACCTGTCGCGGCTCAAGCGGGAGGCCCGTGAGGCATTGGTCGAACTGGCCGCCGTCGTCGCCGAGGCGTTCCCGGGCGACGACCGGTTCAACCAGCACTTCGTCTGATCGGACGGTTGCGGCCCGGTGCAGCTTTAGGGCTGGTTGTCGCCGTGGCTGATGCGCCACAGGAATTCTGGATCGTCGTCCGGACCGATCACGCGCGTCTTCGGCCGGCTGCGGGCCGTACGCAGGCCGAGGTAGATCAGCGTTCCCAGGGTCAGGACGAGGAGCAGGTAGAGCACTCGCGACACCTCCTGGCGCCGAATATACCGTTAGCGGCCACCGAACCGGTCCGGCCCGCCAGTACCCTTGATGACCGTGGAGACAGGTCGGGCCCGGGTGGGCCGTGCGGTACTCGATGTGGCGCTGTACACCGTGGCACGGTTGGCGCTGGTGGTCGTACTGACTGCGGTGATCTACGGGCTGGGCCGGCTGATCGGGCTCAGCGACTTCCCGCCGATCGTCGCGGCGATGCTGGCGCTGATCGTCGCGCTGCCGTTGGGGATGTGGCTTTTCACGCCGCTGCGCAGACGGGCGACCGAGAGCCTGTCGGCGGCCGGGGAGCGCCGGCGCCAAGAGCGAGCGGAACTGCAGGCCCGGCTGCGCGGGGACGCGGAGCCCGGTGGCGAGTAGGACAAGGCGATCGCAGACCCAGGTGACTATGCCCCGAGCCTAGAAATGAATCACCCCGCGGATGTTTTTTCCGGCGCGCAGATCCCGCATGGCATCGTTGATCTGGTCCAGCTTGTACCGCTGGGTGACCAACTCGTCGAGTTTGAGCGTCCCCGCTTCGTACATCGACAGTAGCCGCGGCATCGCCTCGCGCGGGTTCATCTCCCCGTAGAGAACGCCTTTAAGCGTCTTACAGGAGCTCACCATGTCCGGCAGAATCAGCGGCACCATCATGTCGGAGACCTTCGCCATACCGGTCAGCACGCAGGTTCCCCCCTTGCGCAGCAGCATCATGCCCATCATCACCAGCTCCGGCGGTACCACACCGGGGGACAGCACCACCCGATCCGCCATCACGCCCCAGGTCAGCTCCTTGACCAGTTCGAGAGCAGCTGCGGCGTCGGGGGCGGTGTGGGTCGCACCGAAGCTCGGCGCGATCTCGCGCTTGAACTCGTTGGGATCCACGGCTATGACATGTTTGGCGCCGGCGGCCTTGGCGCCCTGCACGGCGTTCATGCCGATACCGCCGACCCCGCAGACCACTACGGTATCGCCGACCTCGGTACCCGCCGCGACGGAGCCCGAACCGAAACCCGTTGTCACGCCGCAAGACACCAACGATGCGGCCTCCAGGGAGATCCAGTCGTTGATCTTGACCAGCGAACGTTCTGAGGCAACGACATACTCTGCGAAAGTGCCGACTTGCATCATTGCCATGAGATCTTCGCCGCCCAGGTGACGGCGCCGGGTGTGGTCGGTGGTCATGTCCTTGCTGTAGATGTCGGCGCCGACATCGCACAGATAGGTATGACCCGTCACACAGAACCTGCAGCTGCCGCAGGCGGGAAAGAATGAAATGGCCACATGGTCGCCGGGCTTGAGCGTGGTGACACCCGGTCCCACTTCCTCGACGACTCCTGAGCCCTCGTGTCCGCCGAGCATCGGGAACCATTCGGGAACCGGGACCCCGGCGGCCCGCATCATTTCCTCCATGTCGGTGCTGGGCACGCTGTCGCCGGAGTAGAAGTGTTCGTCGGAGTGGCAGATGCCCGCATAGGCCATCTTCACCAGTACTTCACCCGCTTTGGGCGGGTCGAGCTCTATTTCGGTGACTTCCCAGTCGATGCCGACGCCCCGCAGCACCGCCGCCGCACACTTCATGCTGCCGGCCAACCGACGGTCTTGGTCTCGGTGAAGATCTCCAGACCCTCGAGGCCGCACTGGCGTCCGACCCCCGATTGTTTGTAGCCGCCGAACGGTGCATCCGCCCCGTACCACAGGCCACCGTTGATACCCAGGGTGCCGGTGCGGATCCGACCGGCTACGGCCTTGGCGCGCTCCAGATCGTTGGCGAACAGCACCCCGGACAGGCCGTAGATGGAATCGTTGGCGATGCGCACCGCCTCGTCGTCGTCGGCGAAACCGATGACTGACAGGACCGGTCCGAAGATCTCTTCCTGGGCAATGGTCATCGAATTGTCGACGTCAGCGAAAATGGTTGGTTCGACGAAGAATCCCTTGGGGGTGTCCTTGGGGATGCCACCGCCGGTAACCAGGCGCGCGCCCTCGTCCTTGCCCTTCTGAATGTAGCCCAGCACGCGTTCCTGTTGCCGTCGGGAGATTTGCGGTCCTTGCAACACCGATGGGTCGGTTGGGTCCCCGTACTTGTTGCGCTCCATGGCGACCTTCACGATCTCCACCGCCTCGGCGTACCGGGAGTGGGGCACCAACAGCCGGGTGGGCATCGCGCAGCCCTGACCGGCGTGCATCGAGATGAAGGCGCTGCCGCCGACCGCCCCGCTGATGTCGCCGTCGTCTTCGAGGATCAGATACACCGACTTGCCGCCGAGCTCGAGGAAGGTCGGCTTGATGGTCTGGGCGGCGGCGGTCATGATGCGCCGGCCGGTCGCGGTGGAACCGGTGAAGGCGACCATGTCCACCAGGGGAGATGTCGACAGCACCTCGCCGACCAGGTGATCCGATGAGGTCACGATATTGATGACGCCGGCGGGGATATCGGTCTGCTCGGCAATGATCCTGCTGATCCGGGTGGCGTTCCACGGCGTATCCGGCGCCGGCTTGAGCACCATGGTGTTGCCCATCGCCAGAATGGGACCGATCTTGTTGAGAATGATTTCGAGGGGGAAGTTCCACGGCGTGATGACCCCGACCACCCCGACGGGCTCTTTCCACACCTCGCGGCGGGCAGGGGCGCCGATGCCGAACGCGTCTTTGTCGGGAAGGGAACGCTTCCAGGCGAACTGACTGATCATGTCGGCCGGCCAGGTGAGCGCCTCCTTCAGCGGTACGTCGAGCTGGGGCCCGTAGGTGCTCAGCAGCGGACAACCGGCTTCCGCGATCAGTTCGGCGCGGATCTCCTCGCGCTCAGCCTCCAGCGCCGCCTGCAGCTGCCGTAGCCCGGTGGCCCGCAGGTCGCCGTTGCGCGACCAGTCCGTGTTGTCGAAGGCGTGTCGCGCCGCGGCCACGGCCCGCTCCATATCGGCGCGGGTGCCGTCGGCGGTGCTGCCCAGGACCTCTTCGGTTGCCGGATTGATGTTGTCGAAGGTACGTCCGGTCTCGGAATCGACGAGTTTTCCGTCGATGAGCATGCGGGATTCGTGAGCCATGTGGTTGCTGTCCTTTCCCACTGTCGAAGTTCCTTGACCGCCGCTGATGGCCGCGGGGCCAGCGTGAGGTAGGGGATGAAACTGCTGTTACCGCAAACCAATACGGAGTGCACAACGTCGGCCAGGTGGCCGGCGTCGACGAGGCCGCCCTGCATCTCGCCTCGCTCCATCCACAATCGGATCGCCTTCTCGAAGTCGGCGGGGTCCCAGTTCTTGTTGAACTCGGTCTGCGAATCGCCCTGACCGCCGAAACTGTCGCCGACTGCGAGCCGGGTGAAGCCGATGTTGGGATGTTCGATGCGCCATGCCTCGACGAGCTTGTCGAGCGCGGCTTTCGTGACGGCGTATGCCCCGAGCAGCGGCCACGGATTGGTGTAGGAGGCACTCAACGACGACAGGTAAACCGCCGATCCGCCCGAAGCTGCCAGATGCGGCGCGGCCGCAGCCGTGGCCAGCGATGCGCCGGTGACGTTGGTCGCAAACATTTGAGCCCACTGCCCGGCGTCAAGTTCGGCAAGCGGTGCCAGGATGCCCATCCCGGTGGTGTAGACGATGGCGTCCAGGCCGCCGAATGTTCCGGCCACCTCCGCCATCGCGGCCCGGCAGGAGTCGGAGTCGGTGACATCGCAGACCACGCCGATCGCCCCGTTGCCCGCCTCGTCGGCCGCTTTGGCCAGCCGCTCGCGACGACGCGCGAGGAAGGCGACACGCGCGCCCTTTCCGGCGAGACCTATGCCGATACAACGGCCCAGCCCGGCGGAGGCGCCCACCACGGCTACCCGC
The DNA here is from genome assembly GCF_000972925.1 of Mycobacterium sp. UM_Kg1. Lineage (NCBI taxonomy): Bacteria > Bacillati > Actinomycetota > Actinomycetes > Mycobacteriales > Mycobacteriaceae > Mycobacterium > Mycobacterium sp. UM_Kg1. Next base: position 14,188 of record NZ_JRMK01000032.1, read on the forward strand.
AGCGAACCGTTGTGATCAGACATTCGGCTTCTCCCTCGGCGGAGGCGTCCGACGGTCGGCCTGGTCGATCATGAGCCTCCTCGGTTTGTCGAGAGCGAAATTATCACGCAACAGAAACCTCCACTCGTCAAATCTGATAATTTCAATTTCCACGATGGTGCAAAAGTTCGCCTCGATGGGTTTTCGCCTAGGGCAGCAACGTATTTCGATCGCGTGATCGGAAGCTCAACAGGAGTCGGTTGAACACCCCGGCGGCCCGCTCGCGGGCGGTTTCCGGCTGCTCGGCATGGGCCACGAGCAGGGCTGCTTCCTCCAACGCCGATACGAGCATGTGCGTCAGTTCGGTGACCGGCTGGTCGTCGATGATGCCCTCGGCGATGGCGTCGTGGACGGCCTCCTCGATCAAGGCGATGCTGTTGCTCTGCTGAATGGCGCGCAGCGTCTCCCAGCCCAGCACGACGGGGCCGTCGAGCAACATGATGCGCTGAACTTCCGGTTCGAGCGCCGCGTCGAGGAAACTGTGCAGTCCGGTGCTGAGCCGTTCCCACGGGTCACTGCCCGGCGGTGGCGATGCCAACGAGCGCAGCGTGAGGTCGCGTTCGACTTCCTCGAACACCGCTCGGAACAGCTCCGACTTATCCCTGAAGTGGTGGTAGAAGGCTCCCCGGGTCCCTGCGCCGGACCGGCTGACCAAATCGGCGATGCTGGTGTTGAAGAAGCCCTGTTCCACGAACAGGGCGCGACCGGCATCGACGAGGTCGCGCCGGGTCTGATCACCGCGTTCGCGGCGTTCCTCGTCAGTGCCTCCGCGCTTGGCCACGCCGCCGATCCTATCAACATTCATAATGTATGTTGCCGATATGGCTGACGACGATGTTCGGGCATACGGTTCGATCGCTCCGCTGAAGGTGGGCCTGCTCAACGACTATCCGACGAGAGGCGACACCGACGACGACACGTTCGCCGCACTGTCGCTGGTGATGGAGGAAGCTCACGCGACAGGCTTGATCGACCGCCCGGTCGAGATCGTCCGGCGCGACGTGGTGGGGCTGCCCAACGGCACTTACCGCGTAGTCGAGCAGGCCTTCGATGAACTTGTCGCCGAGGGTTGTCTTGCCATCTTCGGGCCCTGGGTGTCGGACAACGTGGTTCCGCTTCGTCCCCATGTCGACGCAACGGCGCGTACGCCGATCATCACGCTCTCCGGCTCGGAAGGGGCTCTCGGCAAGTGGTGTTTCGCGCTGAACAACGGCTCGATGGCAGAGGAGCCGGTGATGCTGGCAGCGGTGATGATCGGAGACGGCCGTTCGCGGATCGCCATCGCCTATGAGTCCTCGCTGATCGGAAAAGAGTACCTCGCAGCCTCCGAGAAGGCGTACAGCGCAGCCGGTCTCACAATCACCACGACTGTGGCGATTCCGCAGGTGGAGGCCGAGAAAGAGGCTGCAGTCGAGCGGTTGCGTGCCACTGACCCCGACGCGCTGGTGCATGTGGGTTTCGGCCACGGGCTCTGGGGTTTCTCCGACGCGCTGTTGAGTGCCGGTTGGGATCCACCGCGCTACACGACAACGGCCTTCGAGATGGCGCATATCAACGCCGAATGGATGCGGCAGCTGCGTGGCTGGATCGGTCTGGACAGCTACGACGAGCGCAATACGGTCGGTCAGCGGTTTCTGGACAGGTTCGAGGCCAAATACGGCCGCCGACCGGGACATTCGATGCCGGGGTTGGCGCATGACGCGGCAACGGTGATCGCTCGCGGCCTGTCGGCGGCTCGCCCCCTGACCGGCGAGGGCGTGCGAACCGGTATCGAGCAGGTGAAGCTGATTCCGGCAGCCAGTGGTGCCCCGGGGACCTTCTTGCGCTTCGGTCGCTATATCCGCCAGGGCTGGCTGGGTTCGGACTACCTGGTCGCTCGCCGAGTGGTACCCGACGGCAGCGCACACGTCTTTCATGCGGTGCCCAGCGAGAACATCGCCCGCGCGGTGGGTGCCGGCTCAGCCTAACCGGATGGCGCCGAACACCGGCGCGGTCACAATGCCGGGGGGTTGGGCGAGCACGTAGGGGATGGCGCGCACGGCGCTCATCGCGATCATGAGGTGCCCGGGCATGGTGGTCGCCCCGTCGGGTTTTTGCGGGCTCGGCCGTTGCCCGGCCCCGACGTCGAGTTGCAGCGAGAAGCTGGGGTCTCCGCTGATCTCCGCCCGGATCAGCGGAGCCTTCTCGCCCGGTTTCAGCGGACTCAAACCCCATTGCGGCAGATCCCGCGTCAGCACCCATTCCTCGTGGATGGCCAGCAGCGCCCGGCCCGACCAATGTCCGACCCAGGAAAAACGTTGTCCTACAACGGTCCCTGCCTCGATGGTCCCGGCCTTGACCTCGATGTCATGCGGCAGCGTCGTGGCGTCGACTGACACGTCGATCCTGTCGAGCTCGATGCCCAGGACATCCGCGGTGGCGTTCAGCGCCTGCCGGTAAGCGATGTCGAGTTTGCCGATGATGGGCGAGTCGATGCTCACGTCGGCGGGGGGACGTCCCATGCCCATCAGGTCGATCAGCATCGGGCGACTGTCCACGCCGGATACGTCGGTGGCTTCGTAGAGGTCGATTCTGTCGACGGTCTTGCTCAGCCCGGTAAGGGTTGCCACCAGGCGTTCGAACATGAACCCGGGATTCTCACCGGCGGCGTGGAAACGGGACCCGCCGGCGCGGCACGCTGCGACGAAAGCGGCCTCGACCTCCGCGCCGTAGGTGGGCAGGTGGTTATACGACGTGGTGGTGATGACGTTGATGCCCGCGGCCAGCAGCCGGCAGATGTCCTCGGCGTTGGTCTCCACTGCGTGGGCCTTGCTGGCGGTATGTATCACCACGTCGGGGCGCAGCGCGGTGATCCGACCCTTGTCGCGGGTGGCGGGGACGCCCGTCGACGGTGGCAGGCCGCAGAGTTCGCCTGCGTCCGCACCATCCTTGGCCGGGTCGTAGACCAGCACGCCGGCCAGCTGCAGCCGGGGATTCTCGATGATCTCCCGCAATGCCGCACGACCGACTGCCCCGGTCGCCCACTGAACAACTCGCGGTGTCAATCGATCACTCCTGGTTGTGCATTCGAGATCGCCGATGCCTGGTGGCGATCAACATACATCATGTAGTTTGGCAACCGACAGTATGAATGTTGACCCTGTTGCAGCAATGGTGGGGAGTCGTCACGTGGTCCAGCAGGCAACCGTGGAGGAGCTCGAACAGGGTGTCCGCGACGCTCAGCGCAGATTCAACGAGGGAATGGGAGCAGACGGCGACGCTTCGCCGTACCCCCTTCTCAAGACGTTGCGAGCACAGGCCGCGGTGCATCCCGGCTGGCCCGAGATGGGCTTGGCCGGTAAGGACACCGACGGCCCGCAGACCTTCACGGCCTACTCCTTCGATGCGGTGAAGGCGGTGTTCACCGACAATCTGACCTTCAGTACGCGTTGCTATGAGAACGTGGTGCGGCCGCTGCAGGGACCGACGATCCTGGAAATGCAGGAGCCCGAACACGCGACCTACCGCAAGCTGCACGAGTTCGCCTTCGCGCGGTCGTCGATGAAGAGATGGGACAGCGAGCTGGTGGGGCCGCTGGTCGACCGGACCATTGCCGCGTTCAAGGCCGACAAACAGGCAGACCTCGTCGACGCGGTCTTCTCACCGATTCCGGTGCGGGTGATTGCGGCGCTGCTGGGGCTTCCCGACTCCGATGTGCTGTGGTTCCACCGGTTGGCGATCGACATTCTGGGTTTCCGCGGCGATATGAACACCGCCATGAAAGCCTCCGCGGAGCTGCGGGAGTACTTCGTGGGAATTCTCGCCGACAAGCGGCGCAAGCCGGGCGACGACATGGTTTCGATCCTGGCCGCCGCCGAGGTCAACGGGGTCAGGATGTCCGACGAGCAGATCTATGGGTTCATGCGGAATCTGCTGCCGGCCGGGGCTGAGACCACATCCCGGTCCACCGCCAGCCTGGCGCTGGCCCTGCTGACGCATCCCGGCCAATACGAGGCGGTGCGTGCGGATCGGAGCCTGCTTCCCCAGGCCATCGAGGAGGGGATTCGCTGGGAGACGCCGCTGCTGAACTTCATGCGGGAAGTCACCTGCGACACCGAACTGGCGGGGGTCCGCATTCCGCAGGGGTCGACGATGATGCTCAGCCTCGGTAGCGCCAACCACGACGAGACACGGTGGGACGAACCAGAGGTGTTCGACATATTCCGGGAACGCAAGTCGCACCTCGGTTTCGCGCACGGCGCGCACGTGTGCCTGGGCATGCACCTGGCCCGGTTGGAAACCATGAAGATCTTCAACGCGCTCTTCGACGAACTTCCCGGGCTCCGGCTCGATCCGGGAGCCCCGGCGCCGTACATCTCCGGGACCATGTTCCGCTCACCGCCCCGGCTCGACGTCATCTGGGATTGAGGGGTTCAGCACATGACACGGGTGATCCAGTGGGCGACCGGCGTGACCGGCATGATGGCGTTACGTCACGTCGTCCAACGGCCGGACTTGGAGTTGGTGGGGGTGCGTGTCTACGACCCGGCCAAATCCGGTGTTGACGCCGGCGAACTGTGCGGGCTATCACGGACCGGGGTCACCGCCACCGACGACCGGGACGCTGTCATCAGTGCCGACGCCGACATCGTGCTCTACATGGGCAAAGTCGAAACTGATACCCCGGGTTGCTTTCGCGACGTCTGTGACCTGCTCGCTTCGGGCAAGAACGTGATCGCCACGGGCAGCAGATTCATTCACCCGCGTTCGCTGGATGCCGGCCTGGCCGACGGTATCGAGGCCGCTTGCCGCGCCGGATCATCGTCGTTCCTCGGGCTGGGGCTGTATCCCGGGTTCATCGGTGAGTCGTTGGCACCGATCCTGGCGAGGTTGAGCGCACGCACCACCCACATCGGCGTGCGCGAGGTATTGAACTACTCGACCTATGCCAGCCATGACCTCATCTTCAATGCGATGGGTTTCGGTCACCATCCCGAGGACACCACGCCGTTGCTGTCGAATCCGGAGTACGCCGCGAGCGCCTGGATCGGCAGCGCGACCGTGCTGACCCAGGCGATGGGCCTTGAGATCAAGGGGTTCAAGGGATACCGGGAGGTCGTTACCACGCCACGGGCGCTGACCGTGGCCGCCGGCCACATTCCGGAGGGCACCGTGGCAGCGATGCGCTTCGGGGTGCATGTCGATTGCGGCGGTCTGACCCTTTCTGTCGAACACCTGACCCGGATGGCCGATGACCTGGCGCCGGACTGGCCGGCCGACATCGGCTACGAGGTGACGTTCGCCGGTGAACCCGACATGCGACTGCACTTTGTGGTCGGCTCCAAGGGACAGGACCATGCCGAGCAGGGCTGCCTGGCGACAGCGATGCACGCCATCAACACGATCCCGACGGTGCTCGTCGCGGAGCCCGGACTTTACGACCTGTCGACCATCACGCGGTATTCCCGCGCTGCGGTTGAGACGCACTGATAATATCAATTCTCGTTTAATGAAAAGAGCTACTCTCGCGGGTGTGAGGTCGAAGGGATGTCGCTGATGGAGGACGTGCTGGGATATGCAGGACAGTCCGTTGTCGTAACCGGCGCGGCATCGGGCATGGGGGAGGCCACCGCGCGGATCCTGACCGATCTCGGCGCGGAGGTCACCGCGCTGGACATCAAGCCCCCCAGTGTCGAGGTGGCGCGCTCTCTGACGGTCGACCTTCGTGACCGGGAGAGCATTGAAGATGCCGCGGCATCGATCGACGGACCAATCGACGGTCTGTTCAGCTGCGCCGGGCTGCCTGGCCCGCCGTTCAGCGAATGGGACACTATCCTGGTCAACTTCGTCGGGGCACGCCACCTTGCCGAACAGCTGGTGCCCAAGATGTCGCAGGGATCGGCGATCAGTGTGATCTCCTCATCTGCCGCGATCGGATGGCAGAACCACATCAAGACCATCACCGGGTTACTCGAGACGGACGGTTTCGATGCCGCCGTCGAGTGGTTGAAGGCGAATGAGAGTAAATGGTCGTGGAGCGGATACGCCTATTCCAAGTACGTCATCGACGCGTGGGTGGGTTGGTGGTACCCGGAGCTCGGACGAAAGGGCATCCGTATCAACTGCATCAACCCCGGCCCCACCGAGACCGCGATGATGCCGGCGTTTCAGGACGCATTCGGCAAGAAGACGCTCGACGACGCTATCGGGCCGGTCGGGCGTTACGCCCGGGCCGAAGAGCAGGCCTGGCCGTTGGTGTGCCTCGGCAGCCGCAGGCTCAGCTACGTCGGCGGCACCGTGCTGTGGACCGACGGCGGATGGAACGGCGCGGTCACGATGGACCGTCACAGTGCGGAATGGACGGACACCGCCGCCGATCAGATGGCCAAAAAAAGCTGACGGGCACCGTCAGATGAAATCCGATCCGCCGTCGACATTGACCGTCGCGCCAGTCACGTAACCGTTGCGGCGGGACGCGAGATAGGCCGTCACCGAGGCGATCTCCTCGGGGCTGCCGGCACGCCCCAGATCACAGGGGTGGCCGTAGGTCTGTTCGACCCAGCGCATGACGTCGTGAGGGTCCGAGGAGTCGAAGCCCGCGGCGCCCAGCACGTCACGCAGGTTCTCGGTGAAGCTCGCGGTCACGATGGTGCCCGGGCACACGCAGTTGACCAGGATCCCTTCAGGTCCAAGGCTCTTCGAGAGGTTCTTGGTAACACTCGACAGGGCCGCCTTGGTGGCCGTGTAGGCCACCAGTCCGGGACTTTGCCGCTGGATGGAGTGGGCCGACAGCGTGACGATGCGTCCCCATCCGGCGGCGCGCAACAACGGCAATGCGGCGCGGACCGACCGGACGGCAGACATCGTTCCCAAGTCGAAAGCCGCATGCCAGGCATCGTCATCGAGATCGTCGAAGGCCCCGGCATCAGGGCCGATCGTGTGTACCAGGACGTTGAGCGCTCCCCAGGCCTTTCGAACCGAGTCGAATCCCGCCGCTATGGATTCGGCGTCGGACATGTCGACACTGAGCGGCAGGACTTCCGGCGCGCCGGCGGCCCGGATGCGTTCGGCGGCCGCGTTCAAACCGTCGCGCCCGCGTGCCATGACGGCCACTGAGGCGCCTTCGGCCGCCAGGACCTCGGCAATCGCCAGGCCCATGCCCTTACTGCCACCGGTGACCACCGCCGTCGACCCTGCAAGGCCGAGATCCATAACTGCACTCCTTAATTCGGACTTGGTGTCCGCGGCGCGAGATGCACGATCTCGGTGACCACCGAGGGATTCGCGCGAGCTACCGCGATCAGCGACAGCATTGCATTGGCGACATCCTCCACCGCGGACATCCGGGCGGGAATCTGGCCTTCCTGGGCCCAGGCGTCGTAGAGGTCTGCCAGCAGGTCGCGGTCGGCCCCGCGGAGTATCTCGGTGTCCTCGGTGGGGCCCACGCTGACCCGGATGACAGGTAGCTCCGGGTGTTCGGCACGCCAGGAGCGCAGAATCTCGTCGAGGGCGGCCTTGCTGGCATGGTAGGCCGACACCCCGACTCGTGGGCGGCCCACCTCGTGGCTGGACGCGATCACTGCGACGGCGTCGTCGCTGAGGTGCGGCAGGGCCGACCGCAGCAGGTGCGATGCGCCGACTGCGTTGACGGCGTACGCGTGCAGCCAGGTGGTGACATCGGTGTCGTCTACCAGTGCGAACGGTACTACGGCACTGGTGAAGACCACCGCGTCGATGCGGCCGAATGCGGTGCCCACCTGATCGACCACGCGCTCGATCTCGCGTGGGTTGGCTACGTCGAGCTCATGGGCGGTCCCGTCCAACTCGCGGGCGAGCTCACCGAGCACCTCGACCCGCCGGGCGGCCAATGCCACCGTTGCGCCGCGCCGGTGGGCCGCGCGGGCAAGGGCCCGCCCGATCCCCGATGACGCTCCGACGATCAACATGCGGATGCCGGCGATGTTGGAATGGGGATCGCTCATGTGCGTCCTTCTCTGGTCGCGACGTCGTTGATGTGCTTCGCCAGTTCTGCAGGCGATGTCATGTACTTGGATCTGCCCTGAGTGCCCGCATTTCCCGGATCTGTGTGGCCAGCTCCTGTCGCTTCACCTTGCCGCTCGCGGTGAACGGCAGCCGGTGCTTCTCGGTGACCCAGATGAATCGGGGCACCTTGTAAGCGGACAGCCTGGTACGCAGGTCTGCGCGTAGCGTCTCGGAGTCGAGTGCGGCCCCGTCGCGCGGCACCACGGCCGCGGTGACGATGATTCCCTGGTCCTCGTCTTCGGCACCGACTACGTAGGCCTCAAGTACACCGTCACAGTCACCCAGCGCGAGCTCCACTTCCGAGGGGGTGACGTTCGTCCCGCCGCCGGTCTTGATGAGTTCACCGAGCCGGCCCGAAAACGTGATCCACCCGTCGGAGAAGCGAACTCCGCAGTCGCCGGTTCGGTAGTAGCCGTCCGGCGTAAAGACCTCTTCACGTTCCTTCTTGTGAAGGCGTTGCATGAGCGAACGTCCCCGTACCCAGATCTCCCCGGCGACGCCGACGGGCAGCTGCGCACCCGTTTCCGGGTCGACGATGATGTGCTCCAGGCCGTCGAGCGTCCACCCTCCTGTGCCGGCGCGATCGGGGGGCTGAGCGGTGTAGGAGTCGACACCGATGTGGCTGCCGCACAACTCGGTCATGCCCAGTGCGTTCGGACCTGGCGGCCGTCGGTCCGGTGGCACCATCGCCGGCATGCTCGTGCGCATCACCGAACTGATGTCCCGGCTCTTGAAATCGGGATGCGCCGCGATACTCGTGCCCTGCTGAGGCCACCCCAGGGTGATCGTCGCCCGGTGACGCTCTATCAGCTGCAGGGCCTCGCCGGGGTCGAACGCCGGCTGTGTCACCAGAGTGGCGCCGTGATGGATCACCGCGTGCAGGCCGATGATCAACCCTCCGATCCAGAAGAACGGCATCGCGGTGAACACCACGTCGTCGGTGGTCACGCCGTAGGAGAAGGTCAGGTTGTAGGAGTGGCGCACCACCACGCCCTGGGTGTGCACGGGAGCTTTGGGATCACCGGTGCTGCCCGAGGTGTAGATGATCAGGGCCTCATCGGCAGGGGTCACGCAGGATTCGACTGCAGTCAGCAGTTCGGCGTCCATATCGCCGCAGTCGTCCTCGGAAAGGCTCGTCGCCCAGGGCCTGTCGGTCTCGTGCCAGATCGCCACCGTGCGTAGGTACGGAGCAGACAGCACCTGAATCCGGCCCGGCGCCTGCGCTCGGGACAGTCCCGGCAGAGCCTCTTCGAGGAGCCGGCAGAAATTCTGCTTACGAAACGATGACCAGGCAACGATGGTGCGCAGGTCGGCGTGGCGGATGGTCCACGACAGTTCCGACGCCTTATGGAACGTGTTCAACGGTACGGCGACGGCGCCGATCCGGGTGACCGCGAACCAGGTGATCGCCCACTCCACACTGTTGGGCATCAGCAGTCCGACGTGGTCGCCTTTGCCCACCCCCATCGACAGGAGGCGCAGCGCCAGGCGCGCGGAACGGCGCTGCAGGGCGCCGTAGGTCAGCACGTCCCCGTCGGCGATCAGGAACGGCTTGTCTCCGAACCGGGTAGCCGCGGATCGCACCATGGCGGGAACGGCCGGGGTGATCGAAGGGAGCGGCATGAGCGCCAACAATACCGAAAATGAGAATGAATACTCTCAATCCGGTCATTCCCATCCGGCGGGCGAGCCTGGATTCGTGGGCTGATGCGTCCGTTCGTCGGGTATCGTTCTCAAAATCAAGAATTCGCGTTTCCAGAGCTGCACCGCCGCCCCTGCGCCGGCAAAGCCGCACGAACAGTGGAGGGTTTGATGTCTCCCGACAAGGTGCTCAAGGGAGTACGGGTACTAGAAGTTGCGGCCTGGACCTTTGTTCCGTCCGCCGGTGCGGTGCTCGCGGAATGGGGCGCCGAGGTGATCAAGGTAGAACCCCGCGACGGCGGTGACCCTCAGCGCGGCCTGGTGACCATGGGCATCGTCGACGAGGGCGGGGGTTCGGTCAACTACATGATCGAGATTCCCAACCGCGGCAAGAAGTCCATCGGCGTCGATCTGGCCACGCCGGCTGGACGGCAGGTGGTCCACGAACTCGCCAGGACCTGCGATGTCTTTCTGACCAGCTACCTGCCGCAACGCCGCAAGAAGTTCGGGATAGACGTCGAGGACATCCGGGCCGTCAATCCCGGAATCGTCTACGTCCGGGGTTCGGGGCATGGGCCCAAGGGGCCGGATGCCGACAAGCCCGGCTATGACGGGGTCTCCTACTGGGCGCGCGGCGGTATTGCGGCCATGCTGACCGAGGGGGCCGATGAGCTGGTGCGATCGCGCCCTGCCTTCGGCGACCTGCTGGGCGGCATGGCCATTGCCGGCGGTGTGGCCGCCGCGCTCTACAAAAAGGCCACCACCGGTGAAGGGTCCGTCGTGGACGTTTCTCTGCTGGGCCTTGCCGCGTGGAACCTCAGCCCGGATGTCGCGGTCGGCCAGATTCACGGCGGCACCTCGATCCCCAACTACAGCCATGCCGATGCGCCGAATCCCCTGGTGGGCACCTACCGCACCAAGGATGGCCGGTATGTGCAGCTGATGATGCTGCAACTCGACAAGTACTACGCGGAGACCATGCGTGCGGTGGGGCTTGGGGAGTTGGTCGACGATCCGCGATTCCGCGATCCCGCTTCGCGATATGCCAATCGGGTGGAGCTGATTGCGCTGCTGGACCGGGCATTCGCCGAGCGAACACTGGCCGAATGGCGCGAGACGCTGGCGGTGCTGTCCGGCGCCTGGGGCATCGTGCAGACGCCCGGTGAGCTCTACGACGACCCAGCGGTGACCGCCAACGGATACGTCGCGCAGACCACCACGATGAGTGGGGTCGGCTACGCGCTGCCCACCAACCCGGTTCAGTTCGATGAACAGGCGGTGGTTCCCACGGGCGCTCCGGAGCACGGCCAGCACACCGAAGAGGTTCTGATGGATGCCGGGATGGACTGGCAGACCATCGAAAAGTACAAGGAGAGCGGAGCCATACTGTGAAGCCGGTGGAGTTCGACCCGTTTTCGGAGGAGTTTTTCAACGGCGCGTATGACACCTACCGCCGGCTGCGGGATGAGGCGCCGCTCTACTACAACGCCGAATGGGATTTCTGGGCGCTGTCGCGGTATGAGGACGTTGCGGCCGCTTCCAGAGACCACGAGACGTATTCGTCCGCCAAGGGGGTGACGCTCGACATGGCCAAGGCGCATGATGACGCCATCCCGGTGCCGAGGGTCATCATCTCCATGGACCCGCCCGACCATACGAAAATGCGCAAGCTGGTCAGCAATGCGTTCACCCCGCGCGCCATCGCGTCGTTAGAGGACATGGTGCGGGAGAAGGTCTACGAGCGCATCGAACAGGTGGATGCGGATTCTTTCGACGTCGTCGCCGACTTTTCGACTCTGTTCCCCAACGAAATCATCACGACCATGCTGGGGGTTCCCAAAGAAGATCGTACGCAGATCCGCGAGTGGCTGGATCTGCTGGTGGAGCGACGAGTAGGCGAAATCGCCGTTCCTCCGGAGGGTTTCGAGGCGTCGGTGAAGACGTGGATCTACTACCTCAAGCTGATCCAAAGCCGCAGGGCGCAGCCTCAAGGCGATATGATCAGCCGCCTGATCGAGACCGAGATCGAGGTTGAGGACGGCTCGAAGGAGCGTCTCACCGACATCGATATCGCCGGTTTCGCAACGATGTTGGGCGGAGCGGGAGCCGAAACGGTGACCAAATTGGTGGGCAATGCGATGGTCGCCTTTGCGGACTTCCCGGAGCAGTGGAAGGAGCTGCACCAGGATCGCAGCAAGATTCCGGCCGCGATTGAGGAACTGCTGCGCTACGAGCCCCCGTCGCAGTATCAGGTCCGGACCACCACGCGTGATGTCACGCTGTATGGCAAGACCATTCCCGCCGATAGTGTCGTGGTGCTGATCACGGGTGCGGCGACTCGAGATGAGCGGAAGTTCCCCGACCCGGACCGGCTCGACATCGACCGGGAGCGGACGATGGGATTCAATCTTGCCTTCGGCTACGGGGTGCACAGCTGTCTGGGCGCTGCCCTGGCTCGGATGGAGAGCCGTATCGCGCTGAACGCACTGCTGGACCTTCTGCCCGCCTACGAAGTGGACCGCTCCGGTCTTCGGCGTGTTGCCATGTCCAATGTCAGCGGGTGGTCCAATGTGCCGGTGCGGCGCACCGGTTGAGATCGGCGGCTAGGCAGGTGGCAGCAGTGGATCGGCCATGGAGTGCGGCCTACCTATTGCGAATGAACATTTCCAATAGATGCATCGGCGCGTTTCCGTGGCCTATCGGTGTGGTCCGGCGGCAAGCCCTTGAACGATGAACGGACGGACGAACTCGGCGACGGCGGTGTCATCTCGCAGATCGACTCGCAGCGAGGGAGTGGTGAACAACGAGAACAACATCCGCGCGAGCCACTCACCGGCCGCTGCCACGTCGAGGTCCTTGCGTACCTCACCGGTGTGCCGCGCTGCCGACAGGTAGGGCGCGATGAACTCGGCGCATTCCTGCAGCAGCTTGGCAGCGTTCTTGGTCAGCATGAGGTCGACTTCTTCTTGGTCGAAGTACACCTCGGGTTCGACCGCCCGACGGCCCTGGCAGACGAACACTGCCGCCCGGACCAGCTTGCCTTCCAGGGTGCTGCCGCCGTGACGGTCGATCGCCGTGGCCATGTTGCGGTAGAACCGTTGCGACGCCGCTTCGGCACAGGCCGCGACGACGGACTGCTTGTCTTTGAAGTATTCGTAGAAGGTGCTGCGGGAGATGTCGGCGCCCCGTGCGATGTCGACGATGGTCGTCTTCGCCAGGCCACGGGTGCGGAAGCAGGCGAAGGCCGCCCAGATGATGGCGGTTCTGGTGTCGGCGGCCGCGCCTTGCGTCATCTGGGGAAGTTTAGTGGTCGGGCGCCAGGATCAGACCGCTGGTGGGGACGCCGGTGCCCGAGGTGACCAGGACGTGTTCGACATCGTTGACCTGGTTGTAGGAGGTTCCGCGGACCTGCCGGACGCCCTCGGTGATGCCGTTCATTCCGTGGATGTACGCCTCACCGAGCAGGCCGCCGTTGGTGTTGATGGGCAGGCGCCCGCCGATCGAGAGTTCGTCGACGTCGACGAAGTCCTTCGCCTCACCGCGGCCGCAGAAGCCGAGTTCCTCCAGTTGGGTGAAGACAAACGGCGTGAAATGGTCGTAGAGGAATGCTGTGGAGATGTCCTCGGGTTTGAGTCCGGAGTCGGCCCACAGCCTGCTGCCCACGACGCCCATCTCGGGCAGGCCGGTGATGTCGTCGCGGTAGTAGCTGGTCATCACCTCGCCGTCATAGGCGGCGCCCTGGGCGGCCGCGGTGATGACCGCCGGCGGGTGGGGCAGGTCGCGTGCACGCTCCACGCTGGTGACCACCATCGCGACCCCGCCGTCGCTCTCCTGGCAGCAGTCGAGCAGGCGGACCACCGGCTCGATGATCCAGCGGGACTGCTGGTGCTCCTCGATGGTGATCGGTTTGCCGTAGAACCAGGCATCGGGGTTATTCGCCGCGTGCTTGCGGTCGATCACCGAAATCTTGCCGAAGTCGGCGTTGGTCACGCCGTAGGTCGACATGTATCGCTGGGCGTGCAGAGACACCCAGGCGGCCGGCGTCATGAAGCCGAACGGGGCGTACGGCGCCATCCACAACGGCGTGACACCGGGCTGTCTTCCGGCACCGCCGAAGCGGAAGCCGGAGCGTTCGTTGAAGGCCCGATAGCAGACCACGGCTTCGGCCGCGCCCGTCGCGACGGCCATCGCGGCCTGCATCACGGTGCCCGCGGCCGCGCCGCCGCCGTGCGGAACCCGGGTGAAGAACGTCAGGTTCTCGATGCCGACGTTGCGGGCGACCTCGATCTCTTCGTTCTCGTCGACGGTGAATGTCACCATGCCGTCGATGTCGGACGGGCGCAGCCCGGCGTCGGCGATCGCGGCCTTGACCGCTTCGCAGGCCAGTTGCATCTCGGTACGGCCGGACTCCTTGGAGAACTCCGTCTGGCCGATGCCTGCCAGAGCCGCTTTTCCGCCGATGCCGCTCACTCGCCCACGCCCCCGAGCAGGCTGAGAACAGCGGTACCGGAAACGTGATCGCCGAGACGGTTGACCCCCTTGAGCGAAACCTCGATCAGGCCTTCGCCGTCGCCGACAGACTTGCCGGTGACCGTCCCGGTGAAATGCAGGACGTCGTTGGGAAACGTGGGTACGCCCAGGCGAATCGACAGCTTCTTGACCATCGCCTCGGGGCCGGCCCAGTCGTGCAGGAACTTCACGCACAACCCGTTGGTGGTGAGAATGTTGAGGAAGATGTCCGGGGAACCCTGACGCGTGGCGAACTCGCGATCGTGATGTACCGGCATGTAGTCCCGTGAGGCGATCGCGCCCGCGACGATAAGCGTGGCGGTGACGGGCACGTCCATCGGGGTGACCTCGTCGCCGATGTGAATGGCATCGAACGGCAAGGTGCTGTGCCGGGTCGCAGTGGAGTTCATCAGTGTCCTTCCAGGTACGCGTTGCCGAGTCGGGCCAGTTGTTGGGAGGCGGAGCCAAGGGCGAGTTCGATGTGCTTGGCCCACAGGAAATAGCGGGACAGCGGATAGGTGACGTCGATGCCCATGCCGCCGTGTACCTGCTGAGCAGTGGCCAGTACGCGCGCCCCGGCCTCGGCCGCCCAGAACTTGGCGATCGCCGCTTCCCGGCCGGCTGGGCGGCCCTCGGCGATCAGCCAGGCCGCATGCCACGTGGTCCAGCGGATGGCCTCGGTATCGATGAATGCGTCGGCCATGCGCTGTTGAACCGCCTGGAAGGAGCCGATCGGCCGGCCGAACTGCTCACGCTGGCTGGTGTAGGTCGCCGCCAGGCGAAGAGCCCGCTCGCAGACACCGATCTGCACCGCAGACATGGCAACCAGGGCCCGGGTGTACAGCGACGTCACGAGGCCGGGGTCGCCCGATCCCAGGCGGCGGCCGGCCGCGCCTGCGAAGCACAGGTCGGCGTGCGGCTCCCCGTGGGTGGTCGCCGCAGGGGTGACCTCGACGGTTGCGGCGTCCGGCTCCACGATGAACAGGCCGGGCCCGTCATCGGCGAGCGCCGATACGATGATCGCGTCGGCGAGTTGACCGGCCGGCACCAGATCCTTGACGCCGTCGATCCGCCAGGCGTCGCCGTCTCGCCGGGCCGTTGTCGAGCGGGGCGTGTCGGGGGCTGAATTGCCCGGTTCGGTCAGCGCCGCCGTGAGTATGGCGCGGCCGGCGACGACCTCGGGCAGATATTGCTGCTGGATGTCGGTATCACCTTGGCGCGCTATGGTGTCGGCGCCCAGGGCGAGGGTGGAGTAGACGGGCACCGGCGCGACGCTTCTGCCAACCTCGGCCAGCAGAATCGCCAGGTCGAGAAAGCTGCCGCCGCTGCCGCCGAAGGCTTCCGGCAGGCTGATGCCCAGCAGATCCGATGATGCCAGTTCGCTCCAGAGTGCGGGGTCGTAGCGGACCTCGCCGGATTCGACCTCGGTGAGCCGCTCCGGTGTGGCGTGGTGTTCGAAGAGCTGCCGAGCCAACTTGGCGACGGACTCTTGGTCGTCGGTGAAAGAGAAGTCCATGTGTGTCCGGCCTCCGGTCAGTGCACCGGTCGGAATTGGTGCAGTACCAACTCGTCTCCGCTTGGCAGGGCTTCGAAGGTCTCGTAGAAGACCTGAACGGGCATACCCACGGTGATGTCGCCGGGCTCGATGTCACGCAGGTTCGAGACGATACGTACGCCCTCGTCCAATTCGATCAAGGCGACGACGTACGGGTACTGCAGGAACGGCAAGGGCGGGTACTGCGGCATCACGAAGCTGTACACCGTCCCACCGCCGGTGGAAACCACGTAGTCCCAGTTCAAAGACTGGCATGTCCCGCACATCGGGCGGGGCGGCACCCGAAGGGTCTTGCAGTCGGTGCACTGCTGGATCCGCAGTTCGTGCTCTTTGAGGCCTTGCCAGAAGAACTCGGTGTCGGGGCTGATTGAGGGCGCAAGTCTGTGGGCCATGGTCAGCTGGCTTTCTTGAAGCGCAGGGTGCGGAAACGCTGGCGTCCGAGGACCTCGCCGTCCTGAGTCCGGTACGTGGTGACCCAGGTGACGAAAAATCCGGTGCCCATCCCCGTCTTCTTCTCATCGGAGATGCTCTCGAATACCGTCTCGGCCGTAATGTCGTCGCCTACGCGGGGGTAGCGTTCGATCTCGAATTCCGAGTTTGTCGCGACGATTCCGGTATAGCCGGCGTCGGCCAGGCACTGCAGTGGATTTTCGCCGATCTCGATCGGCACGCCGCCCCGTTCGTGGATACCCTCGAGTTTGGGTGGCGCCATGGTCCACGACTGCAGCATCACCGGAGGTGACACGAGGCCGCCGTAGCGCGATTGCGTCGCGAACTCCTCGTCGAGGTACGCCGGGTTGAAGTCGCTCAGGGCGTATGCCCAATGCCGAATCATGGCAGCATTGACCGGATCCGGTGCCTTGACCGGTTGTCCAGAGCTGATCGGTTGCCCGACGAGTGCGTCAAGTCGCTGCCGCAGTTCGTCTTTCGTCATTTCTGTCACGTCAAACCCTTCCTTCAGGAGGCTCGCGTATCGCGGGGAGCCCGAGGCATGAGCAAGCCCGCCATGGCGATGATGTCGCGCTGGATCTCGTTGGCGCCGCCACCAAACGTGTTGATGACCGCCAGGCGGTAGGCACTTTCCAGTTCGCCCTGCAGTGGAGCGGTGGCACCCTTGCGGAGGCCGGCTTGGCCGACGATGTCAAGCAGCTCGCGAGCGACTTTTTGCGTCAATTCGGTTCCGAAGACTTTCGTGGCGGATGCCTCACCCATACCGAGCGCGCCGGCGCTCATCGTGGTGTTCACCCGTAGGTTCATCAGCCGATACGCCGCCACCTGCGCCTCAACCCGCGCCAAAGCCTGCCGGACCCATGGCTGGTCGATCACCAGTCCGTCGTCGAGAGGCGTGGACTCGGCCCAGCTGAGTGTCTTGCGGAACAGCGGTTCCAGAGCACCGAGGTTCCCCAGTGCCGCCCTTTCCAAGTTCAGTTGGTTGGTGACGAGTTTCCAGCCTTCGTTCTCCCCGAGCACGATGGAATCCGCCGGCACCCGAACGTCGTCGTAGAAGGTGTAGTAGGTAGAGACCCCCGGCATGGTGTGCAGCGGCTTCCACGAGAATCCGGGACTGTCGGTCGGTACGATGAACAGCGTTATTCCCTTGTGCTTCTTCGCCTCCGGATCGGTACGCGCCGCCAGCCAGATGTAGTCGGCGAACTCGGCGCCGCTGGTGAACATCTTGGAGCCGTTGATCACGAAATCGTCGCCGTCGCGCACCGCGCTCGTGCGCAGGGAAGCCAGGTCGCTGCCGGCGCCGGGCTCGGAGTATCCGACTGCGAAGTCGACTTCGCCCTTCAGTATCGCCGGCAGGAAACGGTTCTTCTGCTGATCGGTTCCGAACTGAATCAGTGTCGGCCCCACCGTGTTCAGCGTGATCATCGGCAGCGGCGCATGGACCCGCCGAGCTTCCTCGTCGAAGATGTACTGCTCGAGCGCCGTCAGGCCGTGGCCGCCGTACTCGGTGGGCCATGCCACTCCGAGCAGGCCGGCTTCGCCGAGTGCCCTGCGGCACTCGGTCACCGCCGGGCCACCTTCGAGGCGTCCGGCCATGGCGGCACGTCGCTCCGGGGTCATTACCGCTTCGAGGCGTGCTCGGTAGTCCCGGCGCAGCTCTTCCTGCGCAGGCGTGTAGTCGAATTCCATCAGGACCCTGCACTCAGTCGAACCGGCATCCGCTTGACGCCCGGGACCATGGTGGCCCGCAATCGGGTTACGTCGCCGGTCAGTTCAATCGTCGGATAGGCACCCAGCAACACCTCGAACATCACCCTGGCTTCGAGGCGGGCCAGTTGCGCGCCCAGGCACGCGTGTTCACCCGCGCCGAAGGCGATGTGGGGGTTCGGCCGGCGGGTGATGTCGAAGGTCTCGCTGTCGGTGCCGAAGACCTCCTCGTCGCGGTTCGCCGATCCGTACAGCATCACCACGGTGTCGCCGGCTGAAATCTGCTGTCCACGAATCTCGATGTCCTCGGTGGCCCGGCGCGCCATGTGGGTGACCGGGCTGGTGTACCGCAGCATCTCTTCGACGGCATCCGGCAGCAACGAGGGATCCCGTCGCAGCAGTGCGAACTGGTCAGGGTGGTCGATCAGGGCTTTGGTGCCCAGAGCGAGCAGATTGCGGGTGGTTTCGTTACCGGCCACCAGCAGCAGGAACGAGAAATTGAGCAGGTCTTCGTCAGACAGTCGCTCACCGTCGACCTCGGCCGCGGCGAGGATCGAGAGCAGGTCCTCACCGTCGGCCTCTCCGCTGCGGCGATCGGCGATCAGCTTGGTGAAGTAGTTGTACAGCTCGGCCAGTGCCTGCAGGGAATCCATCTCGATGTCCGGGTCGGCGGTCCCGACGGCCGCATCCGACCACGTGCGGAATTGCTCCCAGTCCTCCGGTGGTGCCCCGAGCATCTCGGCGATCATCCGGGTCGGTAACGGCGCGGCGATCTCTTCGGCGAACTCGTACTCGCGCGTGGAGTCGACACCGTCGACGATGCCCTTGACCAGGCTGCGGATCTTCGGCTCCAGCAACGTGACCTGCCGGCGGGTGAAGCCGGCGTTGATGAGATTGCGGAGCTGCCGGTGCCGCGGCGGGTCGGTGAAGATCAGGTTGCCCTCCTGAACCGGCTCCGGCAGTTCGGGGTCGGGGATGGTGATGCCCTTGGTGGAGGTGAACAGGCCCGGGTTCCCGGAGACGAAGCGGACGTCTTCGTATTTGCACAGCGCCCAGAAGTCGGTGACGTCGTTCCACACCACCGGCGTGCTGGCGCGAAGTTCACGGTAAGCGGGATAGGGGTCGCCGGCGTAGAAGTCCGGTGAATGCAGGGGATGGGTGGTGGTGGGGCGACTGGCGTGCTTCGTGGCCAATTCAACTGCCCTTCCTTGACATCAAGCAGGCGGACAGTCATCCTTCAACTGTCGGGTTACGGCTCAGTCTTACCAGTAGGACTACCGCTGCGTCAATTGGCAAAACAGCTTGTGTAAAGCCAATATCCAGGCAGATTGAAGCCGAGGCGCGTCGTGCAACGAAGAGGAAGATGTCGGATTCGTACCGACATATGTCCGATGAATGTCCAGAGGGGCTGGGTGGTGGTGTGGCCGAATCGCAGGCGCTGATCGACGACTACGGGCAC
Organism: Mycobacterium sp. UM_Kg1; assembly: GCF_000972925.1. NCBI lineage: Bacteria > Bacillati > Actinomycetota > Actinomycetes > Mycobacteriales > Mycobacteriaceae > Mycobacterium > Mycobacterium sp. UM_Kg1. The sequence goes on from NZ_JRMK01000032.1 coordinate 33,570, forward strand.
TACATCGATGGGCGGTGGGTCGATCCCGACGTCGGCCGCTATGACGTCATCAACCCAGCCACCGAGCAGGTGGTGGCCGCAGCGCCGAACGCGAGCGTCGACCTCGTTGGCAAGGCCGTCGGAGCGGCGCGCAGTGCGTTCGACTCCGGCGTGTGGTCGCAGGCCGCACCCGCCGAGCGAGCTGACTGCATCCAGCAACTCAGTACCGCGTTGCTGGCCCACGCTGACGAGATCTATGCGTTGGCGCAGGCCGAATGGGGCTGCACGGCAAACGAACGACTCATCCATGTCGAGGGCCCCGCGGTCATGGTGGGTAATGCCGCAGAGTTGGCGCGCGAGCCGGCAGAGGCACCGCTTGAGGCCTGGGGAGCTTCCGGAAAGACCCTGCTGCGGTACGAGCCCCTGGGTGTCGTATCGATTCTCACGCCGTGGAACTTCCCGCACACGCTCAACGCGATGAAGCTGGGCGCTGCGCTGGCGGCCGGGAATACGGTCGTGCTCAAACCGTCGCCGCTGACGCCGCTGGCCGCGCTGACGCTGGCGCGGCTGATCGATGAAGAGACCGATATCCCGCCCGGCGTGGTCAACGTCGTGACCCCGGACAGCGTCGAGGCGAGTGCCGCGCTGACCCAGGACTCCCGCGTCGACCTGGTCAGCTTCACCGGAAGCTCCGCGGTGGGGCGCGCGGTGATGGCTGCCGCCGCACCGACGATGAAACGCGTGCTGCTGGAATGCGGCGGCAAGTCGGCCGCCATCCTCACCGACGATGTCGAGGTCACCGACGAACTACTGGAACGACTGCTCTTCGACTGCTGCACCCTGCACGCCGGCCAGGCCTGCATCCTCAACAGTCGGTTGCTGCTTCCCGCGTCGCTTCACGACGATGTGGTCGGGCGGCTGGCCGAACTGGCGCGCGGCGTCGTGGTCGGGGATCCCACCGATGCCGGTGTCACCATGGGCCCGCTGATCAGCGCCCAACACCGGGACCGGGTAGCCGGATTCGTCGCCCGAGCAGAATCCGACGGCGCGACCGTGGTCACCGGTGGCCGTCGCCCGAAGGAACTGCCTACCGGTTTCTACTTCGAACCGACCATCCTCGCCGATGCGACGCCTGCTTCGCACATAGCCCAGGAGGAGGTCTTCGGACCGGTGCTGACGGTCCTGCGTTACCGCGACGACGACGAGGCCGTCTGGATAGCCAACAATTCGCAGTACGGTCTCGGCGGGGCGGTATGGGCAGCCGACGTGGAGCGGGCCGTCGCCATCGCGCGCCGCATCCGGACGGGGCAGGTGTCGATAAACGGCACGATTGCCGGTGACGCGCCCTTCGGTGGATTCGGACAGAGCGGGATCGGTCGCGAGGGCGGGGTCCTGGGACTTCGGTCCTATATGGAGCCGAAAGTGATCGGTATACCCGCATGACCGGGGCACTGTCAGGACTGCGAGTCGTCGAGATCGGCGGGCAGATCGCGGGTCCCTACTGCACCAAGCTGCTGGCCGATCTCGGGGCTGAGGTCCACAAGATCGAGCCGCCGACCGGAGACCCCCTGCGGACCTGGGGTACCGGCGGGGGGCTGTTCGCGTATCTGAATGCCGGCAAGCGCAGTACGACCGTGCGTCCGGAGGACTCGGCGGATCTCGAGGCGGCCGAAGCGCTGATCGCCGGCGCCGATGTCTTGGTCGAGAGCCTGGCGCCCGGCACTCTCGACGCATGGGGTCTGGGCGGCGCGGTCCTGCAACGCCTGAATCCACGGCTGGTGGTCGTGCGCATCTCGGGATTCGGACAGCAGGGGCCACTGCGCAGTCGGGTGACGACTCCGCTGACCATGCAGGCGTCCGCGGGGTGGGTCACCGACAGGCAGCCCGGGCGACCGCCGGTGCAGGCCGGCATTCGTATCCCGGAATACATCGCGGGGAGCTACGCGGCGATGGCGGCGCTGACGGCCGTTCGTATCGCGGCGGGCGGTGTCGACCGCCCGGTCGAGGTCGACGTGTCGGTGTTCGAATGTCTGCTCTCGACGCTGCCCTACCCCATGTTGTTGGCCGAGCGTCTCATGAAGATCGGGTTACCCGGGAACGCCAAGGGCGCACCGATGCTGGGCATCGTCAAGGCCGCTGACGGGTGGGTCGGCATCAACTGTCTGACCGGGCAGCACTGGCTTGATGTGTGTGCCATGGTCGGGCTGCCGGAGTTCGCCGAACACCAGATCGCCATCATGGTCGGTGGACCCGAGCGCGAAGAGTTCTTCGCCAAGGTGCAACCGTGGCTTGACTCCATGACGGTCGCCGACATCGTCGAGCTGAGCCAGGCGATGCGCATTCCGGCGGCGCCCATCACCGACGGCGCAACGATTGTCGACTGCCCGCAGTATTCCGAGCGCGGATTCTTCATCGCCGGAAGCGGTTTCGGCCGCACCTTTACCCGCCCCGGAGCGCCCTTCCGGTTGTCGAAGACGCCGGTGCAAAGACCGGGGGAGGTGCCGGTCCCGTCGCCG
>NZ_JRMK01000033.1:0-35595 GCF_000972925.1 Mycobacterium sp. UM_Kg1
CAGATGTGTATAAGAGACAGACGGATTCCTCAAGCTGTTCTGCCGGCCGGCCACCGGCACGGTGATCGGCGGCGTGGTGGTCGCCCCGATCGCCTCGGAGCTGATCCTGCCGATCGCGCTGGCGGTGCAGAACCGGATCACCGTGGCCGATCTGGCGCAGACGCTGGCGGTGTATCCCTCGCTGTCGGGGTCGCTCACCGAAGCGGCCCGGCGGCTGATGACCCATGACGACCTCGACTGAGCGGTGGTGCTCAAGCGCGCGTCACGGCTCGTCCGCGCCGGCGGCCACGTAGCCTGACATACGTGAGCACGCTGGGACCGGACCAACGAGCACGAGCCTGGGAACGACTGGGCGCTGAGCAGTTCGACGTAGTGGTGATCGGCGGCGGTGTGGTGGGCACCGGTTGCGCGCTCGACGCCGCCACCCGCGGCCTGAAGGTGGCGCTGGTCGAGGCGCGGGACTTCGCCGCCGGGACCTCGAGCCGAAGCTCGAAGATGTTCCACGGCGGTCTGCGCTACCTCGAGCAGCTGGAGTTCGGCTTGGTGCGCGAGGCACTGCACGAGCGCGAGCTGTCGCTGACCACCCTGGCGCCGCACCTGGTCAAGCCGCTGCCGTTTCTGTATCCGCTGACCCGGCGGTGGTGGGAGCGGCCGTACGTGGCCAGCGGGATCTTCCTCTACGACCAGTTGGGCGGGGCGAAGTCAGTTCCCGCCCAACGTCATCTGACTCGTGCGGGCGCTTTGCGGCTGTGTCCGGGGCTGAAGCGCAGTGCGTTGATCGGCGGCATCCGCTACTACGACACCGTGGTCGACGACGCCCGCCACACCCTGACCGTCGCGCGCACCGCGGCGCACTACGGGGCGGTCATCCGCACCTCCAGCCAAGTCGTGGCGCTGCTGCGCGAAGGCGACCGGGTGACCGGGGTGCGGGTCCGCGATTCCGAGGACGGCGCCCTCACCGAGGTCCACGGGCACGTCGTGGTCAACGCCACCGGGGTGTGGACCGATGAGATCCAGGCGCTGTCGCGCCAGCGTGGCCGTTTCCACGTCCGGGCCTCCAAGGGCGTGCACATCGTGGTGCCGCGGGACCGGATCGTCTCGGAAGCGGCGATCATCCTGCGGACCGAGAAGTCGGTGCTGTTCGTGATCCCCTGGGGCACCCACTGGATCATCGGCACCACCGACACCGACTGGAATCTGGATCTGGCCCACCCCGCGGCCACCAAGGCCGACATCGACTATCTGCTGACCCACGTCAACACCGCGCTGGCCACCCCGCTCACCCACGCCGACATCGAGGGCGTGTACGCGGGCCTGCGGCCGCTGTTGGCCGGGGAGAGCGACGACACCTCGAAGTTGTCCCGCGAGCACGCGGTGGCCGTTCCGGCACCGGGCCTGGTGGCCATTGCGGGCGGCAAGTACACCACCTACCGGGTGATGGCCGCCGACGCGATCGACGCCGCCGCCGAGTTCGTCCCCACCCGGGTGGCGCCGTCGATCACCGAGAAGGTGCCGCTGCTGGGCGCCGACGGCTATTTCGCGTTGGTCAACCAGGCCGAGCACGTCGGTGCCAAACAGGGCCTGCACCCCTACCGGGTCCGGCACCTGCTCGACCGCTACGGCGCGCTGATCCACGAGGTCCTGGCGGTTGCCGACGAGCAGCCGGAGCTGCTGGACCCGATCGCCGAGGCACCCACCTACCTCAAAGTGGAGGTTGCCTACGCGGCTCTGGCCGAGGGGGCCCTGCATCTGGAAGACGTGCTGGCCCGGCGGACCCGGATCTCCATCGAGTACGCCCACCGCGGGGTGAACTGCGCCCAGGAGGTCGCGCAGGTGATGGCCGGGGTGCTCGGCTGGGACGATGCCGACGTGGAGCGGGAGGTGGCCAACTACGCCGCCCGGGTGGAGGCCGAGATCCTGTCCCAGGAGCAGCCCGACGACGCCTCGGCGGATGCGCTGCGGGCCAGCGCCCCCGAAGCCCGGGCCGAAATTCTGGAGCCGATTCCGCTTACCTGAACCTGGTGCCATTACTCAAGGTATTCGGGCCGCGCTAAATCCATCCATTTAGACCGTTATCAGCATTCACTTGTGTTTGACACACCTTCTCGACAGGGCTACCTTCCCCACATGAGCTGGATCACACGGGGGGTCCGGGCGCGGGGAAGGGGCAGCTCATGTGGGGTGGGGCGGCGGTGTGTAGCTCTCGGGAGCTCTCGGTGCGAGTTGGCGCGGCGATGGCCGCGACGGCGGTGGCGGCGGCCGGGCTGTTCGGTCTCGCCGGGGGCCGATCGCCGATCCTCCCCGGGGCCGCTTCGGCGGCGCAGCAACGCTTGGCGCTGACGGCTTACCCGACGTTCACCGAGAGCCTGCAGTCGCTGCTGGACGCGATGTCCCTCGGTGATCTCGATCAGGTGCTCGCCGCGTTCGGCGATGCGCCCGGGACGAACACCCCGCTGAGCGTGAGTACGGATGTGGCCGACGTACTGGCTGCTTTCAACCCCGACGGCACCACCTTGGCCGCGCTTGCCGACATCTTCGACATATCGCTGACCCAGCCGCTCTACAGTGCCAACCCCGCCATCCCGTCGTTGCTGGGCACCGGCAGTCTGTTCGTGGTGGACGGTGTGCCGATCGGCAACCTGGAGCTCGGCGAGCTGATCGACGTCGTGCTCGGCGAGGGTGCCGGCGAGCACTCGCTGACCGACCTGGCCGCCGCGGTCGGCTTGGGGCCGTTGCTCGGCCAGTACACGGGCTGGATCAACGCGTTCGGCCTGGAAAACCTGAACTATGTGAACTGCGGGATCGGCGGAATCCTGTGCAGCAGCCCGGACCTGACCGTCAACAGCTCGCTGGTGGACTGGCTGACCGCGTTCGTCACCGTGCCCACCACCGATGTCACCAGGCATGTCGCGGCCCTTTTCGGCCCGGGGACCACCACGGTCCTGACGGGAAGCGGCTACACCCTGGGGGAGTACCTGCACATCCTGCCCGTCAGCGCCACCAACAGCACCACCATGGACAACGCGTCCCTGGCGCTGCTCTTCGGCCTCAACCCCGCCCAGACCTGGGATCAGTTCCTGGCCGAGCTCCCGTTCGGGGGCACGCTGCTCGACCCGTCCGGCGAGACCTGGGGCGAGCAGAGCCTGGGCACCTTCCTGGCCAGCTTCCTGCCGGAGGACAGTGCGCTGGCGATCGCCGGCGACACCGCGGTCACCGACTTCCTGGTAGCCCTGGGCCTGCTGGCGGCCTAGCGGTCCCCGCCGGAAGGATCCGGCAGCGCCGTCGTGAACTGGTAGCGCGCCAGGTGCGCCCGGCCATTCTGCGATAAACCCGCGGGGCCTTGCTATGCATTTTGCTCCGGAGCAAAAGCGTCCGGGTATTTTTCGGGTTCCGTTACGTACCTATTGGCCGAAAACAATGGATGTTAACGTGGATCCGGTCACCGGTGTCGACGGATTGCATCCGGCCTATGGCAGCGTATTTGAAAAACCTGAATGTAATTTTGCGCCACTTGAACGTTCGCCGGAGCTCCTGGCAGCGCTCTGGCGGGCCTGATGCGGAGATGCAAGATCCTGAACTGGGAGTTCGCTGTGTGTTAGCCAAAGTGCTGACCAATCCTGCGTCCGTGTCGACGTTGACAACAGGCTGAGGCCATATTAAGTTAATGCCGATGTGAGAAACGCATCGTTGCATTTGTCGATCTCAGAAGGGGGACCTATTCATGTCTACATATTCCACTCTTGCCGCGCCGGCGGGGCCGCGCGGCTTTGTGGTGAAAGCCGGCGCGTTGATGGCGGGTACCGCCTTTGCCGGCGCGGCGCTTCTCGGCGGCACCGCTGTCGCTCCGGCGATCTCTGCGGGAATTTCGGCATCGGCACAACACGAGGTCATGCTGACCGCCGAGTACCCGACGTTCACCGAGAGCCTGCAGAGCCTGCTCGACGCCATCGAATTTGGCAACATCGGTCAGGTTCTGGGGATCTTCGGCGATGACATCGACACGACGACGACCCTCGCGGTGCTGCTCGCCGCGCTCAACCCCGACGACATGTCCCTGGACACCGCCACCTTGGGGTTCCTGTCCACTGACATCACCGCGCTGCTCGACGACGTCGACTTCGGCGGGTACCCGCTGGGGTCGGTTCCGATCACCGGGTTGATCGGCGGCTTCATCGGGGGGGACGGCGCTGCCACCGAACTCGGCACGCTGCTGGGCTACCTGGGACTGGGCGAGTTCGCAGGCCTGCTGAACATCCCGTTCACCGACCTCTCGCCGGAGACGACGGTGGCGGAGTTGCTCGAAGCCCTGCTGGGCATTGACGCGACGACCTCGCTCAACGACCTGCTGGACCAGAACGGCATGGAGGATGCCACCATCGGCGGCCTGTTGGGCATCAGCCCCGATCAGCTCGCGGCCGGCTGGGATTCCTTCGTGAGCAGCTTGGTTGTCGGCGGCACGCTCGCCGACCCCGACGGCATCGGCGAACTGGGCGATCAGACGCTGGGGTCTCTGCTGACCGCCTTGCTGGGCACCGGCGCCGATCCGGTGACCAACCTCACCACGCTGACCGACTTCCTGGGTGATCTGGGCCTGTTCGACATGCTCGGCCTCGGCTGAAAGCCGGCCGCGTTAAGCTCCATCGGCCACGCCCCCCGACGGTCGTGGCCGATGTGGTGCGCGGCTCCGTCCCGCCGTGGCGGCCGCGTACGCCGGGGGCCGCCGGCTGGGCCGGGGATAGGCTGCCGGTGATGAGTCGCCGACGTCGTGTCCCGCTCCCGGTGCGCGACGGGTTGGGGCCGGCCCGGTTGCGTCTGCACGGCGGGCCGGTGGAGGCCGAACTACGCGCCCGGTTCGGCCCGGCAACGGCGGCGAAGGTCGCCGCCGGGGAAGTGGTGACCGCGGACGGCTCACCGGTGGACGCCACGACTGTGCTGCCCGCCGGGTCTCACATCTTCATGTACCGGGACCTGCCCGAGGAGATCCCGGTACCTTTCGACATCCCGGTGCTCTACCGCGACGCAGACCTGGTGGTCGTCGACAAGCCGCACTTTCTGGCCACCATGCCCCGCGGCAGCCATGTGGCACAGACCGCCCTGGTCCGGTTGCGCCGCGAGCTGGACTCACCCGAGCTCAGTCCAGCCCACCGGCTGGACCGTCTGACCGCCGGGGTGCTGCTGTTCACCACACGCGCCGAGCTGCGCGGCCCGTATCAGACCCTGTTCGCCCGCGGGGCGGTGCGCAAGCAATACCTGGCGCGATCCGGCGCCGAGCCGATGGGGCCGTTTCCGCGGCTGGTGCGCAGCCGGATCGTCAAGCGCCGCGGTCAGCTCCAAGCCCGCGAAGAAGCCGGTGAACCGAACGCCGAAACGCTGGTGGAGTCACTGGGCGACGGCCGCTACCGGCTCACCCCGCGCACCGGGCGCACCCACCAGTTGCGGGTGCATATGGCCGCGCTCGGACTGCCGATCACCGGTGATCCGTTGTATCCGCAGATCCGCGAGGTCGCTGCTGCCGACTTCTCGCAACCGCTGCAACTGCTGGCCCAGCGGCTGGAGTTCGACGACCCGTTCACGGGGCGGCGACGGACCTTCGTCAGCGCACGTGACCTCGCCGCCGACTGACCCGGGTTTGCGCCCGGGCCGTCCCGGGTACAGGAAGGCACGACCAGAGCAGAGGGGAGTCTGATTCCGATGGCATACAGCAAGATGACGGTCGCGGTGCTCGGCAGCGCGATCGCGCTGGCGGCTGCGGGTTGCAACGGCGCCAAGGAAGAGGGGCCGTCCAGCACCACGACCACGACCACGATGACGACCACCATGACTGAGATGACAACCGAGCCGATGCCCGGCGGCCCGGGATCCGAATACCCCGGTGAGCCCGGCGGTGGCGGCCAGATTCCGGGTGGCCCGACCGGTGGTGGTGGACCCGGTGGGGGCGGCGGCCAGATTCCCGGTGGCCCGACGGGCGGTGGTGGACCCGGTGGGGGCAGCGGCCAGATTCCGGGCGGCCCGACCGGTGGTGGCGGGCCCGGTGGGGGCGGCGGCCAGATCCCTGGCGGCCCGACCGGCTGGGGCGGGCCCGGCGGCGGCGGCGGCTGCCTGCCCGGCGTGGGTTGCGGCGGCTGGCCGTGACCCCGGGGGCGCCGCCCATCCAACGCTGACCAACCGATTCAACGCCGCATACTCAACGCTGACACGCAGGGCACCAGAACCGGATCCGCTCGCCATTGCGGTCGGACTCCACGGGGGTCCCGCATCGTCGGCAGGGTGAGCCGTGGCGGCCGTAGACCCACAGGTGGCGTCCCCGCCGGGTGTCGCCGGTGGTGCAGCGTGTCGAGCGCAGGCGGTTTGCCCACAACATCTGACGGGCCAGCGCCACGAGCCGGCCCGGATCGCCGATGTCGCCGACCGGGGCGGTCGGCAGACGGCCGACGACGAAGCACAGCTCGTTGCAGAAGACGTTGCCCACTCCGGCCATCACCGTCTGATCCAGCAGCGCCGACGCCAGCGGTCGCTGCGGATCCGACATCAGGCGAGCGGTGGCCGTTGCCGGATCCCAGTCGTCTCCGAGCAGGTCCGGTCCCAGGTGGGCGACGGCCGCGCCGTCATGCCGGCGGTCCAACACCTCCAGGATTCCCAGATCGATGCCGGTGGCTCGGGTGGAGCCGGCCTCCAGGATGATGCGTGCCCGATGGTCGACGGGGTGGTGCCCGATCCGCCACCAGCCGTCCATCTTCAGGTGGGAATGGATGCTGGACGAGCCGACGCGAATGAAGAGGTGCTTGCCGCGGCTGATCACCTCATCGACCCGCTGACCGCTTAGATCGACCTCGGCGTAGCGGGGCACCCGGATATCGCAACGGGTCAAGGTCTTGCCCGCCAACGCCGTGGCGAGCATCGTTGCGGCGCGAAACACCGTGTCCCCCTCAGGCATCAGCGCATCCGTAATCCCCGCGGCGTCCGGGAGAACCCCGCTTCGGTCAAGGCATCCAGCGTCGGCGAATCGCGAACCTCGAGTACCGGAACACCGTCGAGGCGCTCGACGAGGATCCCGGCGACCCGTCGGTCGGCGATCAGCCGGGCCAGCGCCCCCGCGGCGGCGCGCTGCGCCGCGGCGTCCTCGGCGAAGTTCAGCAGCGACCGGCCGCCGCGCTCGACGAACCACGCCAACTCGCCGTCCACCAACACCACCAGCGCGCCCGCCTTACGGCCCGGCCGGGCTGTCCCGGGATGCGCCGGCCAGCTCAGCGCCGCACCGTAGGGGTTGGCCGGGTCGGCGGCAGCCATCGCCACCGCGTGATAGTCGGGCCGGGCCGGATCGAGGCCGTCGAGGTAACCCCGCAACCGGTCCACGGTGGAGGCCAGGGCGAACTGTGCCGCCCCCAGTGACTCGATGAAGTAGCCGCGCTGGCATTGCCCGGCATCCTCGAATGCGGTCAGGACTTTATAAAGGGTCGCGAAGCCGCCCGGCACGGCTTCGGCGGCGACCGCCCCGCGCGTGAGCACTCCATACCGGTGCAGCAGCAGTTCGGCGGTGTGGTGCGCGCGCAGCGTCGAATCCACTTCGGGGGCCGGCAGGGCCGACCACCGTCCGGCAACCGCCGGGTCCGGCGCGCGGGCAGCGGCGTGCATGACGCTGTAACGGCTGCGCCGGGGTGGGCGTGCGCTGCGATGCGCCGGCGAGGCGCGCCGGGTGCCGGCTAACACCGCCCGCACCGGCGCGAAGGTGTCGCCGGTAACCCATCCCGCCCAGATCAGTTCCCACAAAGCGACTTTGAGATCGGCCTCACTCGCGTCGCCGCACAGCTGGCGGAAGAAGAACGCGCCCCCGCCGCGCAGCGCATCCAGAATCGTGCGGTGGCTGTCGCGGAAATCGAGCGGTGCGCCAGGCGCCAGGGTCAGCGGCGCGGACTCGGCGGTGTGAAAACAGATCCAGCCGTCGGCTGCCGGGCTACTGCCGGCGGGAGCACCCGCCCCCGACCAGAGCACCTCCCCGGATGCCAGCAGCTCATCGAGCATGGCCGGCGCATAGTCGCGCACCCGCTGCCCGAAGATCAACGGCTCGACCGCCGACGCGGGCAGCGGGACGCCGCTCAGTTGCTCGATCACCCCGGCCAGCCCGTCGACACCGCCGGCCACGGCATCCGGCCCGCCGAGCTGCTGCCAGGCCGGAAGGAAGCGGCCGTAAGCGCCCGGTGAGACCGGCTCGATGGCCGAGCGCAGCGCGGCCAGTGATCGGCGGCGCAGAATCCGCAACACCTCGGCGTCGCACCACTGGTCGCCCGGGGAGTCGGGAAAGTCGGCGAATTCCCCGCGCACCACCCGGCCGTCGGCGGCCAGGCGCCCCAGCGCATCGGCCGCCACGCGAACCCCCAGGCCGAAACGGTGCGCGGCTTGGCCGGTGGTGAACGGCCCCCGGGTGCGGGCGAAGCGGCCCAGCAGCTCGCCCAGCGGGTCGGCGACCGGCTCGGTGAAGCCGGCCGGAACCCCTGGCGGCACCGCGACTCCCAGGCCGTCCCGCAGCCGGCCGATGTCCTCGATCGCCACCCACCATCGGTGGCCGGCGAACGCCACCGTCAGCACCCGCCGGGCACTGTGCAGATGCTCCAGCCAACCACCGATCTCGGCGCCGGCGGCCCGGGCGCTGATCTCTTCGGCGGTGAGCGGACCGAGCAGCCGCAGCAGGTCGGCGACCCCCTCGGCATCACGGGCCGCCTTCTCCGGCGTCAGGTGCTGCAGCTGCGCGGTGACGCCTGCGACCACCGCGGTGTCGAGCAGTTCGCGCAGCTCGACCCGGCCCAGCAGTTGCGCCAGCAATGTGGGGTCCAGCGACAGTGCCGCCGCGCGGCGCTCGGCCAACGGGCTGTCGCCTTCGTAGATGAATGCCCCGACGTAGCCGAACAACAGCGACGCCGCGAACGGCGACGGGGTCGCGGTCTCCACCTGGGACACCCGCACCCGGCGTTGGGCGATGCGGGTCATCAGCGCGGTCAGCGCGGGGACGTCGTAGACGTCCTGGAGGCACTCGCGCACGGTTTCGAGCACGATCGGAAAAGCAGGGTATTTGCGTGCGACGTCGAGCAGCTGAGCGGCCCGCTGGCGTTGCTGCCATAACGGCGTGCGGCGACCCGGGTGCCGGCGCGGCAACAGCAACGCCCGGGCCGCGCATTCGCGGAACCGGCTGGCGAACAGTGCCGAACCGCCCACCTCGGCGGTGACGATCGGCTCGATCTCGTCGGCGTCGAACACGAACAGCGCTGCTCCGGGGGCCTCGGTGTCGGCGGCGTCGGGCAGCCGGACCACGATGCCGTCGTCGGAGGCGGTCGGCTTCTCGTCGATGCCGTAGCGGTCGCGCAGCCGGCGGCCCACCGCCAGCGCCAGCGGCCCGTGTACCCGCAGCCCGTACGGGGAGTGCAGCACCACCCGCCAGTCACCGAGCTCGTCGCGGAACCGCTCCACCACCAGCGTGGTGTCGGTGGGCACCGTTCCGGTCGCGGTGCGCTGATCGTCGAGCAGGCGCCGCAGATTGTCCGTCGCGTAGGAATCGAATCCCAGATCCGCGCAGCGCCGATCGAATGCCGCGCTGTCCAGGGCGGCCAACTCGCCGGTGAAGGCGCCCAGCGCGGCGCCCAGCTCGGCCGGCCGTCCGACACCGTCGCCGTGCCAGAACGGCAGCCGGCCGGGCTGTCCGGGCGCCGGCGCGACCAGCACCCGGTCATGGGTGATCTCGGTGATCCGCCAGCTGGTGGCCCCCAGCGCGATGACATCGCCGGGCCGCGACTCATAGACCATCTCCTCGTCGAGTTCGCCTACCCTGGAAGGCTTTTCCGAACCCGCCAGGTACACCGTGAACAGACCGCGGTCGGGGATGGCGCCGCCGGAGGTGACGGCCAACCGTTGGGCGCCGGGCCGGCCGGTGAGGGTGCCGTGGTCCCGGTCGTAGACCAGCCGGGGCCGCAGCTCGGCGAATTCGGTCGACGGGTATTTGCCGGAAAGCAGATCCAGCGTCGCCTCGAAGACCTCGCGCGTCAACGTGGCGAACGGAGCGCTGCGGCGTACGGTGTCGAACCACACTTCGGCGTCCAGCGGTTCCAGAGCTGCCGCGGCCACGGTGTGTTGAGCCAGGATGTCGAGCGGATTGGCCGGTACGCACAGGGTCTCGATCTGACCGGCAAGCATGCGCTGCACCGCGACCGCGCAGCCGAGCAGATCTGTGCGGTGCTTGGGAATCAGTACCCCCGAGGAGATCTCGCCCACCTGATGTCCGGCGCGACCGACGCGCTGCAGCCCGCTGGCGACCGACGGCGGCGCCTCGATCTGGATCACCAGGTCCACAGCGCCCATGTCGATGCCCAGCTCCAGGCTCGAGGTCGCCACCACCGCGCGCAGCCGCCCGCTTTTGAGGTCCTCCTCGACATCGGCCCGGGTCTGCAGCGATACCGAGCCGTGGTGTGCCCGTGCCAGCGGGGCCGTCGGGGCGTCGGCGCACCGCTGGGCGGCAATCTCGTTGATGCGTGCAGTGAGTCGCTCGGCCAGGCGGCGGGAGTTCGCGAACACGATGGAGGACCGGTGCGCTTCGATCAGGTCGACGATGCGCTCCTCGACCTCGGGCCACACGGTGCCCTCCGCCGGGTTGGCCATGTCGGGTACCGGGACCTGAACCGTCAGCTCGAACGTCTTGGCGGCCGGGGGAGCGACGATCGTGGTGGGCGATTGTCCGGACAGGAACCTGGCGACCTCTTCGGGAGGCCGCACGGTGGCGCTCAACCCGATCCGCTGGGCGGGCCGGGCCTGGTGGCCCTCCCGGCTCGCGGCGGCCAGTGCGTCGAGGCGCTCCAACGACAGCGCCAGGTGGGCGCCGCGCTTGGTTCCGGCGACCGCGTGCACCTCGTCGACGATCACCGTGCGCACTCCGCTCAGCGTCTCGCGCGCCGCGGACGTGAGCATCAGAAACAGCGACTCCGGGGTGGTGATCAAGATGTCGGGTGGATCGGCGATCAACGCCCGGCGCCGCGCGGGGGGCGTGTCGCCGGAGCGCACTCCGACGGTGATGCCGGGAACGGGCAGGTCGCGGTGCGCGGCCATGCGGGCGATGCCGGCCAGCGGAGTGCGCAGGTTGCGCTCGACGTCGACCGCCAGCGCCTTGAGCGGCGAGATGTAGAGCACTCGGGTGCCCCCACCGGGCCGGGTGGTCAGTTGGTCGAGTGCCCAGAGGAACGCTGCCAGGGTTTTGCCGGATCCGGTGGGGGCGACCACCAGGGTGTTGTGGCCGTCGGCGATCGCCGACCAGGCCTGCTCCTGCGCCGGGGTGGGCGCGGTGAAGGTATTGGTGAACCAGTCTCGGGTCAGTGCCGAGAAACGCGCCAGCCCGGCCGGGGCTTCTCGGGCGTGCGGGCTCATCTGGCCATCGTGCCAAGTTCTGCGCGGTGATGCCCGGTGCTGCGGTTTTGGGCCCGGGATGGCCGGGTATCCGCAGCCCAGTCAGCTGGGGGGCAGGCATGAAGATTCTGGATGCGACGGCGGCGACCGTCCGGCCGATATTCACCGACGTTGTGCCCGGCGGCCGGGCATCGCCGCCGGAGAAGCCGTGCCGCGACTGGACGTGGGCCAACTGGGCGCTGTCGCTGCTGACCGCACCGGCTGCTGCGCTGCTGATGGCATTCGCGCTGGCCAGGGTCTCCGGCATGGCGTTGTGCACCAAGGCGGCCTGCCCGGAACTCAAGGTGCACGGGGCGTTGTTCGGTCTGCTCTACCACGGCGCCGCGGCGGTGGCCGCCGTCACGCTGTTCCTCGCGTTCTTCTGGGCGACCTGTCGCCGCGGGATCGCGGTCTGGGTCTCCGGTTGGGCGCTGCTGCTGGCCGACCTGGCGGTCTTGATCGCGGTGTTCTGAGGCGCCAACGGGTCGCGCCGCGCGCTCACTCCTCGATGGTGAAGAACGACTAGCCGTCCTCGGGGGTGCCGGAGACCTGAGCGCGGTGCCGGCCCCCGCCGGAGCCCTCCTCGGGGACCTCTGCGGCTCCGTCGGCCGGGGGGCGGATCTCATCGGGCTGCTCGGCAGCCAGTTTGTCGTCCAACGACTCATGGAGCGTCGAATAATCGCCCTGCCACCGATCGGGTGCGGTGACGGTCGCATCACCGTCGTCGTTGCGGAGTTCGTCGGAGTCGGTGGCCTCCTCCGGCGGCAGTGTGTCGTAGCCGTCAGGGTCCCCGGCATCGAGATCGGGACGGTCGGTCATCGTCTGTTGCACCCTCTCGTTCTCAATTGGCGATGGGCCATTGCGCCCGACGCGGCTCGGGCGTCATGTAGCCCACCCCGCGCACGGTATCGACGATCGAGCCGGGTTCGGTCCCGAGTTTGGCCCGCAAGCGCTGGATGTGCACGTCGACTTTGCGCCGGCTGCCCTCGCCGCCCCACACCTCGCGGAGCAGCCGGGTGCGGGTGAACGCCTGGCCGGCATGCTGCACCAGATAGCTGAGCAGTTTGAACTCGGTGAGGGTGAGGCCGAGTTCCCGGTTGGCCAGGGACGCGGTGAAGCTGTCCGGGTGGATGACCAGTGCCCCGAATCGCACTGCGCTGTGGGCCGATCCGGTTCGGCGCGCCAGCGCCCGATGCAGACGCGCGTTGGCCTCAAGCGGCCCGGCGGTCGACACCAGTACGTCATCCACCGGCCAGTCGAGGTCAACGGTGGCGAAGTCCTCGGCGGTCACCACGGCCACGACCGCAGGCCCGAGATCCCAGGCCGCGATCTTGCGACAGCTCTCGCGGGCACTGCACACGTCCGAGGAGCCGTCCACCACCACCGCTTCGGCGCTGTTGCAGTCGGCCGGCCGGGCGATGGCCAACGGTGCGCGGACCAGCGAATGCCCGAAAGCGCGCAACCCCGACAGCGACTTCTCGAACTCGTCGCTGTCGGTCAGTAAGAGGATCTCCATGGTTGGCTCCGACTCGTGGATGCATTCGCCGTCAAGGCTTTCAGTACCCGCTTCTAATACCCGGTTTGCCGGGGGCGTAACCGCCGGAAGTAGCGACAGACCCGGCCCGCCTGGCAGACCGGGCCTGTCCTCCCTCGGGCTACTGGTGGGACCGTTGGCGCGCCTCGGCGGCCTTCGCGCCCGCCCGGGCCGACTCCGCCTCGGCCTGGTGCTTGGCGGCGTCGCGCTGCGCCTCGCCCTTGTCCTGCTGCGCCCGGCCCTCGCGGACCGTCTCGTCGTCGCCGGTAACGGTTCCGATCACTTCCTTGGCCTTGCCCTTGACGCCCTCCACGGCGCCTCGGATGCCGTCCTTGGCGGCGCGGCTCTTCTCGTCGGACATACATGCTCCCTTCGTAATGTGGCGGGCCTACGCGGTGTCCGGGTCCGCCACAGTGGCAGGGCTTCCCGGGCCGCCGCGCGCTCAAACGTTGAACCCAGCGTTGAATCTTCTTGACGCAGCGGGCATCAGCGCGGACGGTGGGAGACGTGGAACCATCGCAATCTGCTCGCCGCGGTGATCGGCTGGGGCAGGAGGACCAGGAGGTTCGGGCGGCCATCCGATTCGCCGGGGTGGTCGTCGTCGCGGCGTTGGTGTTCGTCGTCGTGGCCGTGCTGTGGGTGGGTTCTTGTGATCCGGCGTCGGCGTCGGCAGGGTGCACACGGCCGTATCGGATCGTGCTCGCCGCCGGCGCTCCGGCGATCCTGGCCGCCGGCGCGCTGCGGGCCTTCGCGCGTACCTACCGGGTTTGGCGGGAGCGGGGAACGTGGTGGGGCTGGCAGGGCGCGGGCTGGCTCTTGCTGACCTTGATGGTCGCCGTGGTGATGATGAGCACCGTGCCGATCATCGGCATGGGTTGACCGCGGTCGTCGTCCCTGATCATCGCCCGACACCTCGCTGTTGTGTCGCTGTGAACCTGCTGCGGGCCAGGGCCTGAGTCGGCCGTATCGGCCTACGATTGTTGGCAGGTCGCGGTCGGGGGCGCACTCTGGAAATCAGTGGAGTTCCCGGGGCGACTTTTACGGTCTGCGCGCAGGAGGAGGATCGCGATGGGCGACACATTCCATGATCCCGTCGACCATGTCCGGACGACCCGGCCCCATGCGGGCCGCGCCATGATCGACGTCTTGGGCTGGCCCGGTTACTCCCTGCTGGTGGTGGGGATGGTGGCCGCAATCGCCTGCCTCGCCGCATTCGGAACCGGTCATGACCGCCAGGGGGTGGAGGTGGCGGTCCTGGCAGTGCTCGCGGCCAGCCTCGGCGCGATATGGCTGCTGATCGAACACCGCCGGATCGGCAGGGTGAACCGGCAGTGGCACCTGGCACACGCGGAGGCGCCTCGGCAGCCCTCCAGACGCTGACCCGGGGGGTCACGGCGGCCCGGCCGGGTGTCGTCCCGGCCGGGCCGCTGCGTGGCTGGGGCAGGGATCAGGATTGAACTACGCGGGCAGGGGGTACAGACGTTCCATGACTGATCTTTGGGCAGTCGGCGTGCGATGTTGACGATTTCTGCAGAGGGCGGGATGCGACAGGGCCTGCGGGCGAGGGTGGTGAGCAGTCGAATGACACGCAGCAGTAGTCTCGGTCCGATTCCGCCGGGAGGCCTCATGACCGACATCCACAGTGACCCGACCGAGCGGTCGTGCAGTGAACGGGCAGTTGAGCTGCGGGTCTCACCCAGACTGGAAAGTCTGGCGGTGGTGCGCATGCTTGTCGGGGCGATCGCCACATTCGAGGATCTCGACGTCGACACCGTCGCCGACCTGCGGCTGGCGATCGACGAACTGTGTACCCAGCTGATCCGCAGCGCGGCGCCCGGCGCCATGCTGACGGTGGTCGTCGACCCGCACGACGACCGGGTCACCATCCAGGCGTCGGCAGCCGGTGACGGGGCCGGCGTGCTGGCCCCGGGAAGTTTCAGCTGGCACGTCCTGACCTCCCTGGTCGATGACGTGCAGACGTTTCGGGGCGGCCATGAGTCCGACAGCCCGGGTGAGGTATTCGGGGTCACGCTGACAACCCTCCGGGCGGACTCCGAGCGGTGAGTCCGCGTGCCGCCGACAGCGGCTCACAGTCCGGCTCGGAGTATGCCGATGTCGGCGATATGTTTCGGGAGCTGGCGCAGTACGAACCCGGGTCGCCGGACTTCCGCAATCGCAAAGACAAGATCGTCGAACGATGCCTGCCGCTGGCGGATCACATCGCTCGCCGGTTCGAGGGACGCGGCGAGTTGCGAGACGACTTGGTTCAGGTCGCGCGGGTGGGTCTGGTCAACGCCGTGACGCGCTTCGACGTCGAGACCGGTTCGGACTTCGTCTCTTTCGCTGTTCCGACCATCATGGGCGAGGTCCGCCGCCACTTCCGCGACAACAGTTGGTCGGTCAAGGTGCCCCGCCGGCTCAAGGAACTGCATCTGCGGCTGGGCATGGCGACCGCTGAACTGTCCCAGCGGCTGGGCAGGGCGCCCACCGCCTCGGAACTGGCGACCGAGTTGGAGCTGGGCCGTGACGAGGTGGTGGAAGGACTGGTTGCGGGAAGCTCCTACAACACGTTGTCCATCGACGGCGGCGGCAGTTCGGATGAGGACGACGTCCGTTCGATCGCGGACACGCTCGGTGACGTCGATGCCCGGATGAACCGGATTGAAGATCGAGAGGCTTTGCGGCCCTTGCTGGAAGCCCTGCCGGAACGTGAACGCACCGTGCTGGTGCTGCGGTTCTTCGAGTCGATGACCCAGACGCAGATCGCGGAACGGGTCGGTATCTCGCAGATGCATGTGTCTCGCCTGCTGGCAAAGTCGCTGGCGAAGTTGCGCGACCAGCTGCAGTAGGGCTCAGCTGCCGGCGGTCAGGCCGCGGGTGGCCGGTCCTTCCAGCAGAGCGCCGTCGGGGGCGAAACGCGAGCCATGCAGCGGGCACTCCCAGGCCAGGTCGGCGTCATTCCAGGTGACGATGCCGCCCAGATGCGGGCAGACCGGTGAGAGGCGGTGCTCTACGCCGTCCACCCGGCACTGGGCCTGCAGGTGCCACGGGGGACCGCTGACCACACCGGCGTCCTTACCCAAGACGTGCTGGCCGATGTGCGTCGTCGGCATGATCCAGCCCTTGGCCAGATTGAGGCCGACCGCGAAATTGGCCGCCGCGGCTTCCGGCAGCCCGCGGAGCTCGCGCGGGCTCCAGCTGGCGAACGCCCGGTCCCAGGAGGGTCGCTCGCCGAGCAGCCGGCCCGACAACGCCAGTGCCGCGGCCGCCCCGTTGGTCATGCCCCACTTGTTGAAACCCGTCGCCACGTAAGTGGTGTCGTTTCCGGGCAGGATCGGCCCGACATAGGGGAGCTCGTCGACGGGGGCGTAGTCCTGCGCCGACCACAGGTGCGTGCGGGTCGCGCCCGGGTAATGCCGGACTGCCCACGACTCCAGCTCGGCGAGCGCATCGATCGGGTACTTCTCGCGTCCGACGGTGTGCCCGGCCCCACCGACCAGCAGGCGCCGCGAGCCGTCGACCGGGGCGTAACGCAGCGATCGGGTCGGCGAATCGGTGGAGATCATCATCGGCCGGGTGATCTCGCCGGGCACCTCGAACGCCATGCAGTAGGACCGCTTGGGCTTGACCCGGGCGAAGTAACCACCGCGGTCCAGGATCGGGATTCCGGTGGCCAGTATCAGCTGGTTGGCATGCACCTCTGTCTGGCCGCGCGGGCCGTTGACCTCCAGGTTAAGGCCGTGGTTTTTACTCGAAACACGCTGAACACGTGCGTGTTCCAGCAGTTGCCCGCCATGTGTGAGCAGTTCTGCACGCAGAGCGTCCAGGAACGGCATCGGGTCGAACTGTGCCTGCTCGCCCAGTCGCACGCCGCCGTGGTAGCTGAACGGTACGTCGGCGTGCGGCTCCCACGTCACCGGCAGGCCCAGTGCGCGGCAGGCCTCGAACTCCGCGCGCGCGGCCGCGACCCCCCGCGCGGACTGCGCGAAGCTGTAGGCGTCCTCGCGCTGGACCGCGACCCCTGCCGCCGCGCAGAAATCCAGCAGCCAGTCCTGTCCGGCGCGGTTGCCCTCCAGGTACTCCCCGGCCAGGCGTTTGCCCTGTTTGGCCCAGATCGCCGACAGTTGCGTGCCCTGCAGCAGGCTGATCTTGGCGGTGGTGTTGCCGGTCGCGCAGGAACCGACGGTCCGGGCCTCCAGCACCAGCACGTCGCGTCCGGCCCGCGCCAGCAGCACCGCGGTCATCAGGCCGGTGATACCGGCGCCTGCCACCACCACGTCGGCGAGCCCGGGCAGGTCTTCGGGAGTACCCGAGTGCGGTGAGGTCGTGATCCGGTCGGCCAGCCACAAGGACGTCATGTTCGATCAGTACCCCGCGCGAAGCCGGTAAAACGTGCCGGTTTCGGTCCCCTCCGGGTGGGTATGCGACCGAGCGGGTTCGGAGCCGGACTCATCACCGACCCGGGGAGGGAAAACCCATGGACGCATTGAGCTTTCTGCGCGCAGACCACGAAAGCGTATTGGGGATGCTGGAGGTTCTCGACGGCGCGCCGCGCGGCGACGGTGCGCAGCAGAGCGGGTTGGGGACCATGGTCACCAACCTGGTGATCGCCGAGTCCCAGCACGAGGCGGTCGAGGAGCAGTTGTTCTGGCCTGCTGTCCGTGCTGCGCTCGACGACGGAGACCATCTGGCCGACCACGCCATCGCGCAGGAGGAGGCCGGCAAGCAACTGCTGCAAGAGCTGGAGCACGGCCACCCCGGCGAGCCCGACTTTCACCGTGCGCTCGAAGAATTCATCGCCGCGGCCCGCGAACACATCAGCTACGAGGAGACCGTGGTGTGGCCGCGATTCGCTGCGGCCCTCGGTGCTGAGGACCTCGAGAAGCTGGGCGACAGACTGCAGGCCGCGAAGAAGATTGCCCCGACCCGGCCGCACCCCAATGCCCCGTCGGGGGGCCTGGCCCAGAACACGCTGGGCCTGGCCGCCGCCGCCGCCGACCACCTGCGCGACCGGCTCAGCGGCCGGGCCGCCGACAACCCGCCCGACGCCCCCAAGACCTGAACCGGCCCTCGCCGGCGGGCGCTTGGGGGCGATGGGTAGATCTGGTACTACGTTGTAGCGCTGTGTTGTTCGTGCGCAAAGGGCTTGTCGGCATGGACCGCGGGGCTGCCCTCAGGGTTGTCCTGCGGGCCGCGGTTGCGTCGTACGGAGCCGTCGAGCCACTCGCGAGTCGGCGTCTTGATGTACTCCCACTCCATGCCCTGCGGCCACGGGCCCTGGCCCTGATTCCAGGGGCCGCGGCTGGACTCCCCTTCGGAGAGGTTGAACGCCACATTCTGGAAGCGCTCGTCGCCCGGTGCCTGGCCAGGCGGGAAGTTGACCGGCAACTCGTTGAGCGCAGCGGTGAACTGCTGGAAATGGGTGACCTCACGAGTCATCAGAAAGGTCAGGGTGTCCTGCACCCCGGGGTCATCGGTGAACTGCTTGAGGTATTCGTAGACCACCTTGGCCCGCGACTCGGCGCCGATGTTGCTGCGCAAGTCCACTGACGGGTCGCCGTTGGCGTTGATGTACGCGCCGGTGAACGGGGTGCCCGCGGCGTTACTGACGTGCGGCCCCCCACCGGTCTCCACGAAGTGCAGCGGATTGAGGGCGACGTGGTGCAGGAGCTGCTCTCGCCCGTCGTGACTGGCCACCGCCGGCATCCAGTCGCAGCGCTCATTGGCATTCTTCAGATCGTCGTTGAGGCCGTCGAGCAGCATGGTGATCAGCGACCCGACCATCTCCAGATGGCTCAGCTCCTCGGTGGCGATATCCATGAACAGGTCGTACATCTTGGGATTCTTGCGGCGCAGGATGAACGCCTGGGTGAAGTACTGGATCGCCGCCGCGAGTTCGCCGTTCTCGCCACCGAACTGCTCCTGCAACAGCCGGGCGAATCGCGGGTCCGGCCGATCCACTCGGACCTCGAACTGCATCTCTTTGTTGTGCACGAACATGGTGACTCCCTGGAGGTGACGCTGGAATGTTCCCTGC
This sequence comes from Mycobacterium sp. UM_Kg1, assembly GCF_000972925.1. Taxonomy (NCBI): domain Bacteria; kingdom Bacillati; phylum Actinomycetota; class Actinomycetes; order Mycobacteriales; family Mycobacteriaceae; genus Mycobacterium; species Mycobacterium sp. UM_Kg1. The sequence goes on from NZ_JRMK01000033.1 coordinate 18,990, forward strand.
GGCTTACCCGCGTGCGCCACCGCCAAACCTCGCAGTGCAGAACGGCGAAAGCGCGTGGCAACGGGTTTGCATCGTGGAGGCCGGGGGTAGCCGGGCGGTGACACAATGGAGGCGACCTTATGCGGGCAGTCACATGGCAGGGCAAGCGCAAAGTCCAGGTGGACACCGTCCCGGATCCGAAGATCGAGCAGCCCACCGATGCCGTCATCGAGGTGACGACCACCAATATCTGCGGGTCCGACCTGCACCTCTACGAGGTGCTCGGTGCGTTCATGGACCCCGGCGACATCCTCGGGCACGAACCGATCGGAATTGTGGTCGAGGTAGGACGAGAGGTGAGCAACCTCAATCCGGGTGACCGGGTGGTCATCCCGTTCCAGATCGCCTGCGGCAACTGCGGCATGTGCCGCCGTGGGCTGCCGACCCAGTGCGACACCACCCGGGTGCGTGATCAGGACACCGGCGCGGCGCTGTTCGGGTATTCCAAGCTCTACGGCCAGGTGCCCGGCGCGCAGGCGCAGTACCTCCGGGTGCCGCAGGCTTCCTATACCCACATCAAAGTTCCTGACGGTCCGCCCGACTCCCGCTTCGTCTACCTCTCGGATGTGTTGCCGACCGCGATGCAGGCCGTGGAGTACGCGGCGATCCCCGAAGGTGGTTCGGTGACGGTGCTGGGACTGGGACCGATCGGTGACATGGCGGCCCGGATCGCCGCTCACCAAGGGGCCCGGGTGATCGGAGTGGACCGGGTGCCCGAGCGGCTGGGCCGGTTGTCGCGCCGTGGCATCGACGTCATCGACATGCGCGAGGTGTCTGATCTCGCCGCGGTGATCCGCGACAGGACCGCGGGGCAGGGGACCGATGCGGTGATCGACGCCGTGGGCATGGAGGCGCACGGCTCGGTGGGCGCCAAGGCAGTGCAGCAGCTGAGCTCGCTTCTGCGGGATCCCGTCGCCGCGCCGTTGATCAGCAGGGCCGGTATCGACCGGCTGGCCGCGCTGCACTCCGCGATCGAGATCGTGCGTCGCGGCGGCACCATTTCGGTGGTCGGAGTCTACGGCGGCAAGCTCGACCCGCTACCGATGTTCACCCTGTTCGACAAGCAGATCACGCTGCGGATGGGGCAGGCCAACGTCAAGCCGCGGGTCGACACCCTGATGGGGTGGCTGACCGACGACGACCCCCTTGGGGTCGACACCTTCGCCACCCACGAACTGCCGCTCGAGGCGGCCCCGCACGCGTACAAGATATTTCAGGAAAAGCGCGACGGCGCCGTGAAGATCACCCTCAAGCCGTAGGGCCGCCGGTTGCTCGCCTCGCGAGTCACAGCGGCTGCCCCGGCGGTCCTGTCGGCGGCAGGAGGCGGCTGACCGCGAAGTCTGCCGCCTGGGCGGTCATCCCGTTTGCCGCATACGCCGCGTGCGCGCTGCCGTCGCCGCCCGTCGAACAGATCGGGTCCCCGGGCGCACACAGGTCGATCGTCTTGGCGGCGTAGGCCGGTCCGACCGCCAGAGCCGGCGCCCCGAGCGAATTGAGAAACGCCGGTGACGGCTTGCCCAGTAGCGCGACGGCAGAGACGTGGCCTGCGGCGTCGGGCGGCAATGCCTCGCCAAGCCCCCCCGCTGCGGGTTCGGTCACATACCCGATCAGAGCCGCGCCGCGCGAATATCCGCCGAGCACGAGTTGGGTAGCCGGGCACCCGGCTGTCATCTCCCGGATATGGCGGGAGGCGTCGGCGACACCGGCGGTCGACGGGCCGAACTCGGGCACCGCGGGGAAGTCGACCGGGTAGACACCCACGGCTCGTCCCCAGGTGCGCCAGCGCAGGGCGTCGATGAACTGCTGACCCATCCACCCGACTCCGGGCGGCTCACCCGTACCGCGGGCGAAAACCACCTCGACGTCTGGACAACCCGCGGCAACCGCGGGGCCGGGGGAAGTCCAGCCCAGCACGGCTCCCCAGCCCAGCACGGCTCCGCCCGCCAGACCCGCCACAGCGAGGACTCGAGTAATCACAGCACTGGGTCCGATACCCACTGCCACCGGCAGGCAAACCGTGGTTTAGCCCGGGCGAAAACGGCAAGCCTAGTGCGGTGCCGTCGTCGACGGAACACGAGTGGAAGGGGAAATTCCATGATCACAACGTCTTTGGCCAGGCTTGCCGCCACCGGTGGCATGGCGCTGGCGCTGGCGGCCGGCACCGGACTGGCGAACGCCGAGCCGACCCAGCCGGGCGTCCCCGGCGTCCCGGGCGTCCCCGGCGTTCCTGGTGCCCCCGGTGTTCCGGGCCCGGGCACCCCGGGGCAACCGGGCATCCCCGGCCAGCCCGTTCCGCCGGGTCAGCAGGGTGTCCCGCCGGGTCAGCTGAACCCGCCCGGCCAGCCGGGAGCGCCCGGTCATTGGTCGCAGCATCCCGCGGTGAACACCACGTGCAGCTACTCCCAGGTGGTCGCGGCGATGAACGCGCAATCTCCCGAAGCGGCAGCACAATTCAACGCCGCACCACTGGCGCAGTCGTTCCTGCAGAACTTCCTCAACTCGCCGGCACCCCAGCGTGAGGAGATGCTCGAACAGGCGCAGGCGGTGCCCGAGGCAGCACAGTACATCAACCTCGTCGGTCCCATCGCCAAGACGTGTGACAAGTACTGAATGACGTCCTGGTCGGCCGGGGCCGGCAGCACCATCGCGGACGGGCCAAACGGGGGACCGCCCCTTTGGCGGCGGGAGACGCGATGGTGCGGTCCCGGACGGGTTGACCGTGGCGGCACCGTGGCCGCCGCGGTCGCCCGCAGCCGGTAGCACGGCCAGACAGATACGGCCCACATCCATGATCGGAGGGGACATGCCCACACAATCGACGGCCACAGTGCTGGCCCGGCGCCTGACCGAGGCCGTGGAACACGCAGGCGTTCTGGACACCCCGGCTCAGCTGGCCGCCGCCCGAGTGCGTCGGCTGATCGGGCGGGGCAGGCTCAAAGACCTCATCAGCGGAACCGGATTGGGGCATCCCGCCCATCCGCCGATGACCAGCCTGGTTATCGGCTCGTTTCTGTCTGCGCTGCTGCTGGACGTGCTGGCCCCGCGGTCCGGCTCGGCGGCGGCCAACCGCCTGACCGCAGTCGGCATCGTCGCGTTCGCCCCGACAGCCATCACCGGTATCAGCGACTGGGCCGACACCGAACTGTCCGATGAAGCGGTCCGCCGGGTGGGCCTGGCCCACGCCAGCGCCAATTCCGGGGCGCTGCTGCTCTATGTTGCGTCGCTGGTCAACCGGCTGCGGGGCAGGCGATTGCGCGCTGCATCGCTGGGCCTCGGTGGCGCCCTCACCCTGGGCCTGGGCGGCTATCTGGGCGGCCACCTGGCCTATGCCCGCGGCGTCGGCGTCAAGCAGACCGTGTTCGACCCGGGCCCGGCCGGCTGGACACCGGTTCTCGACAGTGCCGAACTGGTCGAGGACCGCCTGCTTGCCGCCCATGCCGACGGCACACCGGTGTTGCTGCTTCGCCACGGTGGACGGGTGTTGGCCATCCACGACCGTTGCGGGCACCGTGGCTGCCTGCTGAGCAAGGGTGACGTGGACGGCACCGTGGTGACCTGCCCGTGCCACGGCTCACGCTTCGACATCAGCGACGGGACGCTGCTCCGGGGGCCGGCCACCGGTGATCAGCCGGCGCTGGAGTGCCGTGAGGTCGGCGGCCGGATCGAGGTGCGCGCAGCACCCTGACCGCGGCAATCGTCGCTATCGCTTCGCCCACCGGGCCCGTGGCGCTCTGTCTGCGCCGGGGCCCGGCATCCACGGGTACGACAGCCATGGGGCTGCGGACCGGGCCGGCCCGGACGGTAGGCCGGCCCGGCGGTCAATGCCCCGCAGCGCCGCTTTTGTGTGCGGCTGTCGGGTGAACTCTCCCGCACTCGGCCCGTCCCTTCATGACTGGCGGGATACCCCCGCAATTGCACTGCTACACCACCCTTTCCGTTTCTGTACCCGGCGGCCCGGGTATGCGAGCCGGTACGGGGCAACCGCCGCGAGCACGGAAGGGGAGATCATGTCCAGACCACTGGAGGGCCGACGGATCGCATTTCTGGTGGCGCCGGAGGGTGCCGAACAGGTCGAGCTGACCGAGCCCTGGCGCGCGGTCACCGAGGCAGGTGGGCGGGCAGTGCTGGTGTCCACCGACGCGGGGCCGGTTCAGGCGTTCAACCATCTGGACCGCGGAGACAAATTCCCCGTGGACCGACAGGTCAACGACGTGTCGGCCGACGACTTCGACGCGCTCGTCCTGCCGGGCGGGGTGGCCAACCCCGACCAGTTGCGCATGCAGGAACGGGCGGTGGCGTTCATCCGGGAATTCTTCGACGCCGGCAAACCTGTCGCAGTCATCTGCCACGGCCCCTGGACGCTGGTGGAAGCCGGTGTCGTGCGCGGCAGGCAGCTCACGTCGTGGCCCAGTTTGCGCACCGACATCGTCAACGCCGGTGGCCAGTGGGTCGACCGGGAAGTGGTTCGCTGCGAGGGCGGGCCGTCGGTGCTGGTGTCGAGCCGCAAACCCGACGACCTGCCCGCGTTCTGCAGCGCGCTGGTCGAGGAGTTCGCGGTACGGGGGGCGCGGTTGTGATGGCAGAGCCGATTGCTGCCGAGACGGACAATCGCCGAGCGCGGCTGTGGGTCAACTGGGTGGCGGCATTGCTGACCGTCGCGGGTGCCGCTCTGGTCATGGTGTTCGCGACGGGGGCGGTGCTCAGTACGGCCGCCTGCAGCACCGGAAGCTGCCCGGACCTCGGGCCGAGCGGAGCGGTCTTCGGCGCGCTCTATTACGGCGCTCCGGTGATCGCCGCACTGACGGTTCTGGCTTCGTTCTTCACCGCGGGGCGGCGCCGCGGATTCCTGGTGCCGGTGGCCGGTTGGGTGCTGCTGACCGCCGATCTCCTGGCGTTGCTCGTCGCCTTTCGGCGCTGACGTGCCCGCATCCGTCGGTTACCCGCCGCCCCGCCTGGGTATGCGTCACCGCTATGGATCAGCGCCAGGCACCCGTACTGGAAGCTTTGGCCGACTACCAACGCCGGGATCGGTACGGGTTCAGCCCGCCCGGACATCGACAGGGCCGCGGGGCCGACGCGTCGGTGCTCGACGCGCTGGGGGGCGACCTCTTCGCGGCCGACGTGCTTGCGCGCGGCGGTTTGGACGACTGGCAGGCGCGCGGCCGATTCCTCACCGACGCCGAGCAACTGATGGCGGACGCAGTTGGCGCGTCGGCGGCCTTCTTCTCCACCTGCGGCAGTTCGCTGTCTGTTCGGGCCGCCATGATGGCGGTCGCCGGCACCGACGGAGGGCTGCTGCTGCCGCGCGACAGCCACAAAGCGGTGGTGGGCGGCCTGATCTTCTCCGGTATCGCACCGCGTTGGATCACCCCGCGCTGGGATGCCGAGCGGCATCTGTGTCATCCGCCGTCGCCCGAACGGGTCGCCGGGGCCTGGGAGGAGAACCCCGATGCCGCGGGAGCACTGGTTGTCAGCCCCTCGCCGTACGGCACGTGCGCGGACCTGGCTGCCATCGCCGAGATCTGTCATCGTCGGGGCAAGCCGCTGATCGTCGACGAGGCGTGGGGGGCCCACCTGCCCTTCCACGAGAACTTGCCGACCTGGGCGATGGACGCCGGCGCCGACGTCTGCGTGGTCAGCGTGCACAAGATGGGGGCCGGATTCGAACAGGGCTCGGTTTACCACGTCCAGGGCGACCTCATCGACTGGGATCGGCTCCGGGCGTGCGCCGACCTTTTGATGACCACCAGCCCCAGCGTGCCGATCTACGCGGCGCTCGACGGCTGGCGACGGCAGATGGTGCGACACGGGCATGAACTGTTGGACGCCGCATTGACGCTGGCCGGTGACGTGCGTGGCCGCATCGCTGAGATCCCCGACGTCGAGGTGCTCGAAGATGCCCTGCTCGGCACAGAGGCCTCGCACGATCTGGACCGGTTGCAGGTGCTCATTGATGTGTCGGGCACCGGTACCTCGGGCTACCAGGCACGAGATTGGTTACGCGAACACCGTTGCCTTGACGTGGGATTGGCCGATCATCGACGGGTGCTGGCCACGCTGTCGTTCGCCGACGATCCCAGCACCGCTGACCGGCTGCTGGATGCGTTGCGCGGGTGGCGAAGCGCCGCGGCGCGTTTCGACCCGCCGACCCCGATCAGCCTGCCCTCACCGCGGGACCTGCAGCTGGACTCTGTGCAGCTGCCCCGAGACGCCTTCTTCGGCGCCACCGAAATGGTCGCGGCATCGCGGGCCGCCGGGCGCGTCGCGGCCGAGCAGATCACGCCGTATCCGCCCGGAGTTCCCGCGGTGGTGCCCGGCGAGCGACTCACCCCCGCGGTCATCGATTATCTGCGCTCGGGGCTAACGGCCGGAATGGTGCTGCCCGACGCCACCGATTCGACACTGGAGCACATCCGCGTGGTCGCCTAGGGTTTTGCCCCCTGCCGGTGGGGGTAGCCAGTGAACATGGCACACAACACTTTGCACGGCCCCATTGACGTCGTTGACTTCCTCACCGAACAGCATCATCGGATCAAGGACCTGTTCGACGAGACGCTGCGGGCTGCCGGCGGCGAGCGCGACGAGTCGTTCGTTCGGCTGCGCCGCCTGCTGGCCGTGCACGAGACGGCCGAAGAGGAGATCGTGCACCCGCGGGCCGCCCACGAACTCAAGGACGGCCGCAGCATGATCCAGGCACGCCTGGCCGAGGAGAAGCAGGCCAAAACGACGCTCAGCGAACTTGAGGGCGTCGACGTCGATTCGGAGTTGTTCACCGAAAAGCTCCGGGAACTGCGTGACGACGTCGTCCACCACGCCGAGCACGAAGAGCGTGAGGAGTTTGCGGGACTGCGCAGCGAGCTCAGCGACTCCGAGCTCAAGCTGCTGGAGCGTGCGGTCAAGCTCGCGGAAACCATCGCGCCGACCCGGCCACACCCCGGGGTGGAGGGCGCACTGGCAAATGCCTTCGTCGGGCCGTTCGCCTCGATGATGGATCGCGCGCGTGACGCGATCCTGGGGTACGACTGATGATCGGCCTCGGACTGCTGCTCCTGATCCTGGGACTGGTGTTCGGCGTCTACGTGCTCTGGGCGATCGGGATCGTCCTGCTGGTCATCGGGGCCGTGTTCTGGCTACTCGGTAGAGCGGGACGGCCGGTCGGCGGCAGACGGCACTGGTACTGACCACCGACCGACCCTCGCGGGTCAGCGCGGCGCCGCCGTCACACCCGCCCGCCGGCGCCCAGTGTGCTCTGCATGTCCGCCTTCATGGCCACCAGTTGCGCGTTCCAGTAGCCCCAGCTGTGCACCCCGCTGCTGTCGATGTTGAACGTTGCGTTGTGGCCGCCCGCGCCGGTGTAGGCGTCGCGGAAGGCGACGTTGCTCTGCATGACGATCTGTTCAATCACCTGTCCGGGAAGGCTTCCCTCGCCGATGATCTCCGACGGCGTGCCGTTGCCGCTGTAGATCCACAGCCGAGTGTTGTTGCCCGCCAGGCGCCCGGCCTGCACTGTCGGATCGTTGCGTTGCCAGCCGGCGCTGCCCGAGGGTCCCCACATGTCCTGCGGGTTGAACCCGCCCTCATCGTTCATCGCCATGCCGATCAGCGTGGGACCGTTGCCGCTCGACGGCGTCAACAGCGCGGAAAGCGATCCTGCGTAGGCGAACTGCTGCGGATGATAGGCGGCAAGCGTCAGCGCTGAGGACCCGGACATCGAGACCCCCACCACCGCGTTTCGGCTTGAACGCACGCCTTTGCCGGACAGGAAGTTGGGCAGCTCGCTGGTCAGGAAGGTCTCCCATTTGTAGGTCTGCCCATTGGCCGAGCCGTACCAGTCGGAGTAGAAGCTGGAGCGCCCGCCGACCGGCGCCACCACCGAGATTCCCGAACCGCTGTATTCGTTGAACGCCGGCGTTTCGATGTCCCAGCCGCTGCGGTCGTCCCGGGCCCGCAGGCCGTCGAGCAGGTAGACGGCCGGCGCACCGCCGCCCTGGAATTCCACAGTGATGTTGCGGCCCATGCTCGCCGAGGGGACCTGCAAGAACTCTGGACCGGCCGCCGCCGCGGGCCCAGACGCCACGCCGAAGCCGATGGCGGGCAGCAACGCCACGGTGAGCGCGATTCCCCGACCCCGGCGGTGCATTGTGCTTTTCGACATATTTTCTCCCCTTTTCACGCAGACCCGACGCCAGAGCCCGGCGGCCGGGTGCGAGAGGGGAGAAAGTCCACACAGGGCCCGTGAGGCTTGGTTTGATCCGCTGGCATATCAGACACCACGGATCGCTGCCCTTCCGTCTGAAGGCAGAGACCTGACCTACCTGTCTTAACAAAGCAGGGGGCCGTTGTCCAGTGGTGCTGCGAATACCGCGGGCGCCCATAAAATTTTGGCTCGGTCGGTTTGAGTGGGTCCAGAGGTGGTTACCTCCATCGACATGTTCGCGCCTACCTGTCTCGGTTCCCTTGCCCCGCTGGCGTTCGCGGTATCCGCGGCCGGAGGGTCGGTGCTGCTCGGTCCGGGTGCTCCCGTGGCGGGCGCCGCCCCGTGCCCCGATACCGAGGTGGTCTTTGCCCGGGGGACCGGCGAAGCGCCCGGCGTCGGCCCGACCGGACAAGCGTTCCTCAACGCGCTGAACGCGCGCCTGGGAACCAGCCCGGCCGTATACGCGGTCAACTACCCGGCCAATGACCACTGGGACACCGGGGTGGACGGCATTCGTGACGCGGGAGCGCACGTCGTCTCCCGAGCCACGGCCTGCCCGAATACCAAGATGGTGCTGGGCGGTTACTCCCAGGGCGCCGCGGTGATGGGCTTCGTGACGTCGGCTCAGGTCCCCGACGGGGTGGACCCCGCGACCGTGCCCAAACCCCTGGATCCCGACATCGCCGAGCACGTCGCAGCCGTGGTGCTGTTTGCCATGCCCAATGAGCGGGCGATGAATTTCCTCAATGAGCCCGCGGTCGTGATCGGCCCCCCGTACCGGAGTAAGACGCTGCAGGTGTGCGCACCGGAGGACGCGGTGTGTTCCGACGGTATGAATTTCTCCGCACATGACAGTTATGCCGGGGCTGATGCCTCGATGGTTCAGCAGGGAGCGGACTTTGTGGCCAACCAGCTGGCGCGAGGGGTCGGGTCGGCTAGTCGGTGACCGGCGGCTCGTCGGATTCGTGGAGCGTCGAGGGTCAGGAGCTGAGGGGCCGCAACGACATTCGCTCCGAGGCAGCAGCCGTGGGCCGCAGGCCTCGGAGCGAAGTACTCAGGGGCGCCGTCCCAGGCTCTGCACGCCCGCCAGAGCTTCGGTCAGGGACGACGAGGTCGGCAGGGCCTGCGTCGGGTCGCAGATACGCAGCAGGCGCGTTACCGCCGCGCCGGGCACCGTCGTGCAGTGGACGCTGGTCTTAGCGCATCGTTCGGCAATGGTCCGCAACGCCGAAAAACCTGCGACACCAAAAAAATCCACGTCATCGAGGTCCAGAATCAACCATTCGCAGTAGAGCGCGGAGTGCTGCACGTAGTCGGCCAGTTGGCCGGCGTTGGCGGCGTCGAGTTCGCCACCCACGGTGACCACCGCACCGCAGCGTCCCCAGCGGGTTACAGAGCGCGCGGTGCGGCTTTCCCAGGTATCGGATGGGGGAGCGGCGTGCGGCGGCGATGCCGAGCCGACGGTTTTCAAAGCGGGCATGGGGATTACTCCATCAGCTAAAACTCATACTGTGGATCGCGTCGATGCGAGTTACACCTTCACGGATGAGATGCAGGGAGGAAGCCGCCCTGCCAGCGTGGGTGACGCGTCTTTCCGGGTGGCTGTGAACTCAACCTGCTACTGAACCTACGCCGATATTCGCCGCTCTGCAACGATTCGGTAACGGCAGTTATGGGAGTGCGCCCCGATTCCGTTGCAGCAAACCGCTTCCCCGTGGATTTCGGTGTTTAACCGCCGCAGGTCGGGGTAAAAGCCGAAAATGGCGTTTGCGCAGACCACCCCGCGTTGCATCCTGGTCTGGCATGTGCACGGCTCATGGATGGATTCGTTTGTCGCGGGTCCGCACCGCTATCTCATTCCGGTCAACGCGCCTCGTGATCCCGACGGGCGGGGGTGCTGCGGCCGGGACTGGCGGCAGGCGCTGGAAGTTCCCGTGGGCGCCCTGCGCGATCGGGAGATCGACATGGTGGTGTTGCAGCGGCCACACGAAGTGGAACTGTCCGCACGCCTGCTGGGCCGCCGACCGGGAGTCGATGTCCCCGCGGTGTACGTCGAGCACAACACTCCGCGGCCGTTTGTGGTGGAGAGCCGACACCCGATCGCGGACCGCGACGACATCCCACTGATCCATGTCACCGCTTTCAACCAGCTGATGTGGGACAACGGCCGTGCGCCGACCGTGGTCATCGATCACGGGATCGCCGACCCGGGACATCTGTACACCGGCGACATTGCGGCCGCGGGTGTCCTGATCAACGAACCGCTGCGGCGGTGGCGCACGGTGGGCGCCGACCTGCTGGGCCTACTCGGGCAATCCGCGCCGGTCGACGTGTGGGGCATCGGCACCGAAGCCCTCAACGACCCGGCGCATCGGCGCCCGGGGGTGGTTGGCCGGGGAGACGTGCGGTCCGACCAGCTCATGAAGGAACTGGCGCACCGCCGGGTGTATCTGCATACCGCGCGCTGGACCTCGTTGGGACTGTCGCTACTGGAAGCCATGTTTCTGGGAATGCCGGTGGTGGCGGTGGCCGCCACCATGGCCCCGCTGGTGGTGCCGCCCGAGGCGGGTGTGGTCAGCGCCGACCTCGACACGTTGGGTGCCGCGCTCCGCGGCCTCATCGCCGACCGCTACCTGGCCGAGGTGGTCGGCAAGGCGGCCCGCAACTACGCCATGGAGCACTTCGGCCTGGATCGCTTCCTACGCCAATGGGACCAGGTCATCGAGGCGCAGAGCGGTACCGGGGGAGGGGCGCTGTAAAGGTCGGGGCCGACCTCGACACGGATCCCGAAGCGCGCCGGCTGTTAGAACTGGCGCGCTGAGCTTGGTGTTGCCGACCGGGTCTCGGGTGTGTTTTCCGGGAATCGGATCGGATCGCCGGCGACACGTTGCGGGTGTACCCACGGCTCCTGCCGGCCGTACCGCCCGCCCGCAGGGTGGCCTACGCGCCAGGATCCGGGTGAGCGCCGACATGCCTGTCGGGGCGTAGAAGTGGTTGCTGCGGCGCTGTCAACGGAGGAACATGGATGGATCTGACGGGCGGAGCGAAGGATGGCGGTGACGAGCCGCAACGACCTGATGCGCGATGTGGCTGATCTGGTTCAGAACTTGAATCAGCGATCGGGCACCGAACCTGACGGTGCGTTGGATGAGTTGGTGCTGAACCTCTTGACGCACATGCCCTGTGCCCAGCACGCCGGCGTCACGCTCGCCACCGCACGCGGCGAGGTCCAGACCCCCTGGGCCACCGATCGATACCCGGCTCTGTTGGACGATGTCCAGCGCCGTCTCGGCGACGGCCCCTGTCTGGCAGCGGCCTGGGAGCACCACGTGGTCCGGGTGGACGACATCGCGTGCGAGCAGCGCTGGCCGTCCTTCTGCCGGGAGGTGTTGGCCACCACGCCCATCCGGTCCATACTGGCTTTCGAGCTGTTCACCGGTCAGGACACCACCGGTGCGCTGAACTTCTACGCAGAGTCCGCCCACGCGTTCGACGGCGACGCGGTTGAGGTCGGCTTGATCCTGGCCACCCACGCCGCGCTGGCCTGGCACATGGTTCGCCGGGACGAACAGTTCCGCAGCGCGTTGGCCTCCCGCGACGTCATCGGTCAGGCCAAGGGCATGCTCATGGAACGGTTCAGCATCGACGCGGTGCAAGCGTTCGAGCTGCTCAAGCGACTGTCGCAGTCGTCCAACACTCCGCTGGCGGAGGTGGCGCAGCAGGTGGTGAACCACCGATGATGCCGTCGACGGCGGCCGCTCGCGTTGCGCCGGCTCGGCCGGGCGGCGATGGTCAAAGCCGGTTTTCCGGGCCGAGCACAGCCCACACCGTTTTGCCGTTCGGGGCGGGGTTGCTGCCCCATGCGCGAGACAGGGCGCCGACAACCGCCAGGCCGGAAGCCCGATCGGCTCCCCCAGTGGGGAGTTCGTGGCGAATCGCCGGGGTCTCACTGGTGTCGTGAACGGCGATGGTGATCGTGGCGCTGGTGCTTTCCAGCGCTACCACCACGGGGCTGTCGGTGTGCCGCAGCACGTTTTCCACCAGCACGTCGACGATCACCTGCGCTGCCGGTATCAGCAGTTCCAGTGACCAGTTGGTCAGCCATTCGGCGACGAATTCCCGGGAACCGCGCAGGCTGCTGACGCGATGCGGCAACAGCGCATGGACGCGGCGCCGCGGAAGCGGCTCCTGCGCCAGTGAGGCCACCGCCGACTCGACGTCGGAGTGCACCGAGAGGTGGCGCGTCACCCCGGCGTTCGCGAGCGTGGCGGCTACGTCCGATCGCGGGCAGACCAGCAGAATCGGTACAGCGGGCCATGTGCTGACGTGCCAATGGGCACTCGTGAACACCGACCAAGCCGACGACGCCGGGACATCGAGTCGACTGACATCGATCACCACTGCGGGCGGCTCCGCGAGTGCCGCCCGGATCACACAGTCGCGCAATTCGAGGTAGGTGCTGCTGTCCAACGTTCCGGCGGCGGTCAGCAGACAGACCCCGGCGGCGGTCGTCACCGTCACCGTCAGTTGACTTGGCGCGCTAGTCAAGGTCGTCCTCCCGCGGGCAGACCGGGCCGGCCGGCGACATCGCCTCAATCCCACCGGCCAACGCCCCCACGCCGACGACGCGCAGGGGGCGGGATCTGCCTGCCATCACACTCACCACATTTGGGTGGCTACCCACTCCGGCCACGTCGGCAACCTTCGCCGTGCGGCAGTGCCCAGCGTAGTCTTGCGGCCCGGTGTCAGGTCACGGTCAAAAGGGTGTGGTCCAGATCCGACAGGACGGCGCCCGGCAGCCTGCCGGTGAACGCCGCCAGGAAGCGGGTCGCCAGGTCGCGCACCTTGACGTTGGTTTCCTGGGAACGCCACACCAGAATGTCGAACGCCCGCTCGGCGGAGATGCCGTAGGCGACCATCAGCACACCCTTGGCCTGCTCGATCACGGCTCGTGACTGCGCAACCTCGGAGACCGCGGCGCTGACGTCGGCCTGCAGCGCCTCGGTGACATCGACGTAGAAGCCCGCCGTGCCGGTCACCACCCCAGCCTCGTCGAGCATGCGGTCGCCGACCACGATCACCCAGTGCTCCTGGCCGCCGGTGTCGATGATCCGGTGCCGGCTGCTGAACGGCTCGCCCTGTAGCACCCGCTCCAACACCTCGGCAACCTGGGGCCGGTCCTCGGGATGCTTGTGCTGCAGCAGCAACTCCGTGTTCGGCACGATCGTTCCGGGCTCGTAGCCGTGCATGCGCGCCACCGCATCCGACCATTCCCAGCGCTGCTCGCCCAGCCAGTACCGAAACCGGCCGACCCGCTGCGGCTCGCCATGGCCGACGATCAGGTCCAAGTCGCCGCTGTGGACCTCGGGATCGTCGTCCCGGGGCGTCGCGAAGGAAGCATCGACATCGCCGATCACCGCATACCCGCCTTCTCCCACCTCAACATGAGTCGATGTCACCACCGTCGGCGGACAGGCCGCGGCCTGGAAATGCAGGCGTGAACACCCGAACAATCCAGACCGCGCTACTTACTGAACGCCCGAGCTTCGTAACTATCCATACATTCCCCATGCCGTGCAACCACCTTGGCCGTGTTTCCCCGCACGTCGTGGTGGGTAAGCGCTGTGGCGACATGCGGGCAGGCTCCCGCAAAGGGGGCCTGTCGTTCAGTATCGACGTGATGGGAGGGGGTGGGTGATGCTTTCCACAACTGCGGACAAAACGGCGGCCGTGCTGGGCGGTTTCGCCGCTTCCACCGCGACCGCCAAGGCGGCCGCCGTGTCGGCAAGCGCGTCGCCGATTCGTCATACGTCCGCCGCGCCGGATGACCCACGCCGACGCTGCCCGGATATCCGCCTAGCCCGCAACAGTCTGCAGTGGCAACCAGTCGTTCCAGCCGCCGAGGGCCTTGAGCGGACCGTCTCCTGGTGCCGAAGACAGATCGGCTTCACCGCAAGTCATTAGAGAGCCGGTTTGTCAGCCGTTTAGCAGCGTTTCTGGTGGGTAGTCCACTGCGGTATCGAAGCGGTTCGCGTCGTCCGGGGGAGTACGGGTGCGAATTCTGGGCGTCAACGCCGTCTTCCACGACCCAGCCGCGGCGCTCGTGGTCGATGGCCGGATCGTCGCGGCCCGCTGGTGTCTGCAGCAGGGCGGTATCGGGCCGGAGGACCTCGACGCGGTCGAATACTCCTACGACCCCGACGTGGCCGAGGCCGGTGTGGGCGTGCTGCCCTTCGTGATTCGGCGGCATGCCCAATGACACCGAGCTACGCACTGGTGATACCGACGATTGGGCGCCCCTCGCTGAACCGGCTGCTGGCCGCGCTGAGCGAGGGGGGCCGGCTGCCGGCCGGCGAGGTGATCATCGTCGATGACCGCCCGGGCAGGCCGGCGCCGCTGTGGCCCACGACGGGCTTCCTTTCGATCGCCGGCCTGCGATCCGGGGGACGCGGACCGGCCGCCGCGCGCAACGTCGGATGGCGGGCCGCTCGCGCGGACTGGATCTGCTTTCTCGATGACGACGTGGTGCCCGGACGCAACTGGTGCGAGCGACTGGAGGCCGATCTGCGTGATGCCGGCCCGGACGTGGTCGGCTCGCAGGCGCGGGTCGTGGTGCCCAGGCCGGCTTACCGCCGCCCGTTCGATGACGAACGGCGCACCCTGCGACCGGCTGACGCCCGCTGGATCACCGCGGACATGGCCTATCGGCGCGATGCGCTGACGGCCTGCGGCGGTTTCGACGAACGTTTCCCGCGGGCATATCGCGAAGACGCCGATATTGCACTGCGCCTGACGAAGGCGGGTGGCCGGATCATCGTCGGGACCCGCGAGTCAGCGCACCCCATAGCCGGCCGAAGATTGGACGCCGGCCGCGTCTTGAGAAGTGTCGGCGCCCAGTGGGGCAACCGCGACGCCGCGCTGATGCGCCGCAAGTACGGCCACGGGTGGCGGGCCGCCATCGGCGCGGGCCGTTGGCGGTTGCCGCTGCATCTGATCGCCTGTGCCGCAGGCATGGCAGGAATTCTGGGGCTGCTGGGCCGCCGACGCCGACTGCTGCGCGCCGGGTGGCCGGCCTGGCTCGGGATCACCGCCGAGTTCGCGCTGCGAGGTATCGCCGCCGGGACCAGAAGCCGTCGTGAGGCGATCGCGATGGTGATCTCCAGCGTGCTCAGTCCTCCGGTGGTGGTGGCGCAGCGCGGCCGGTTCCTGACGGTCGTCAACAACCATCACCCCCGAAACAGTTGAAAACTCGCCCCGGGACTGCTCGGCGCGGCGGCCGACGCGCTCGAGATGACACACGCAACATCGTCGAACCCGGTGCCATTCGCCGTGCCCGCAGGACCTGCGTGGGCAACGGCAGGCCGGGTGGCTACTGACCACGCGTTACGACCGGGTTTTCGTCGTTGATGTTTATGCGCTGACCATCGGGGTAAACGCCCCCAAGAGCGTGCCACCGAAGGCACGACGGACTCATCAGGGGGGCACCATGGGTGCGCTGAGACTATCGGGCAAGACGCTGGGCTCATCGGTGGCGATCGCAGGTCTGGTGACCGCCGCAGTCGTGGTCGTGGCCGGGCCGGGTTCGGCCGGGCCCGCGAGCGCGGACCCCGAGTCCGTGGACACCTCGGAGGTGGACACCTCGGAGACCGTGAGCACTTCGGCCACGACGAGCTCCGCTACCACAACGATTTCGGAATCGACCTCAGTCAGCGCTCCGGCGACCGGGAACTGAACCGCATCGCCGTGCTCGATCACCTTCCGCCGCGGTGCGGCAGCAACACGCCGCCGTGGCGGACATCGCAGCGTGCTCGCGAACCGCTGGCATAGCGATGGCAGAGACGAAAGTTCCGGGTGCGCAACGCTACCTGCCGGAGCGGCGAACGCTGGCAGCGCTGCGCGAGGCAGCCGGTCGATGCCGCGGTTGCACCCTGTACCGCGATGCGACCCAGACCGTGTTCGGTGAGGGCCGCCGAGGCGCACCGTTGATGCTGGTCGGTGAACAACCCGGCGACCACGAGGATCTCGAGGGGCACCCGTTCGTGGGTCCCGCCGGGCGTTTGTTGGACCGAGCCGTCCGGGAGGCCGGCATCGATCCGGAACTGATCTATGTCACCAATGCCGTCAAACATTTCAAATTCACCAGCCGTACGGGAACCACCCGCCGGATCCACCAGACGCCCAGCCGCACCGAGGTGATCGCGTGCCGCCCGTGGCTGATCGCCGAGATCGATTCGGTGCGGCCTTACGTGGTGGTCTGTTTGGGCGCCACCGCCGCACAGTCGTTGCTGGGACCGTCATTTCGCGTCTCCCACGGTCGCGGAGAGCTGCGGTGCCTGCCGGGCCTGGCGGGATCCGGCGGCAGGCCGCAGG
>NZ_JRMK01000034.1:0-34699 GCF_000972925.1 Mycobacterium sp. UM_Kg1
CGTTCTTCAGCAGCTCGCACTTCACTCGGAGGTCTTCGTCATGTCACCACGCCACGCCGTACCCAACGTCCGTGGTCAGTACAGCTAGCTGACCGCGCGTTCGGCGCCGCGTTGCGCCTCAGCCGCCAGCACTTCCAGCTGCTCGAGGCGCGTGCGGGCGAAGGCCTGCTGCTCGGTGATGGTGAGCTGGCCCCGGCGGGTGCTCAGGAAGGTGACATTCCAGGACAGCAGGGTGCTGACCTTGTTCTTGAACCCGACCAGGTAGATCAGGTGCAGCCCCAGCCAGGCCAGCCACGCCAGGAAGCCGCTGAACTCCAGCGGGCCGATCTTGGTGACCGCGGAGAACCGGGACACGGTGGCCATGGAGCCCTTGTCCAGGTACTGGAAGGGTTCCCGGTCGGCGGGGTCGGCGCCGCCCAGTTCGGCCTTGATGGTGCTCGCGACGTGCTTGGCGCCCTGGATAGCACCCTGAGCCATCCCGGGAACGCCCTCGACCGCAGCCATGTCGCCGACCACGAACACGTTCGGGTGACCGGGTACGGACAGGTCGGGCAGCACCTTGACCCGGCCGGCGCGGTCGAGTTCCACCGCGGACTGCTCGGCCAGGTCGCGGCCCAGCGGGCTGGCGGAGACACCGGCGGACCACACCTTGCACTGGGATTCGATCCGCCGAGTGACGCCGTCGGAGTCCTTGATGGTCAGGCCGTTGCGGTCGACATCGGTCACCATGGCGCCGAGCTGGATCTCCACGCCCATCTTCTCCAGGCGTTCGGCGGCTTTGCGGCCCAGCTTCTCGCCCATCGGCGGCAGCACGGCCGGGGCGGCGTCCAGCAGGATCACCCGCGCCTTGGTGGAGTCGATGTTGCGGAACGCGCCCTTGAGTGTGTAGTTGGCCAGTTCGGCGATCTGCCCGGCCATCTCCACCCCGGTGGGGCCGGCGCCGATCACAGTGAAGGTCAGCAGCTTCTCCCGCCGGGCGGCGTCCCGGGACCGCTCCGCCTGCTCGAAGGCGCTCAGGATGCGGCCCCGCAACTCCAGGGCGTCGTCGATGGTCTTCATGCCGGGCGCGAACTCGGCAAAATGGTCGTTGCCGAAGTAGGACTGCCCGGCGCCGGCAGCGATGATCAGGCTGTCGAACGGGGTGTCGTAGGTGTGGCCGAGCACCTCGGAGGTGACGAACTTGCCCGCCAGGTCGATGCGGGTGACGTCGCCGAGCAACACCTGCGCGTTGCGCTGCTTGCGCAGCACGACGCGGGTGGACGGCGCGATTTCGCCCTCGGAGAGGATTCCGGTCGCAACCTGGTACAGCAGGGGCTGGAACAGGTGGTGGGTGGTGCGGGCGATCAACTTGACGTCGACGTCGGCGCGCTTGAGTTTCTTGGCCGCGGTCAACCCACCGAATCCTGAGCCGATGATGACGACCTGGTGGCGTCGGCTCTGCGGCGCAGTGACTTCAGGCTGGGCGCTCATGGGAATCCGGTTGCTCCTCGACGGTGACTGCGTTCCCCTAATACGCTAGTCGACCTAAAAGGCGGTCACTGCATCTGCTGGTTGTGGGATTAACCACTCCGGTTGGGGTCAGCCGAAGCAGGCCAACGCTCCGCGGCCGACATGCAGGGTCTGGCCGGTGATGTGCCGAGCCGCCGGAGAGGTCAAAAACACCGCAAGACGGGCGATTTCGGCCGCGCCGCTCGGAGGCACGCGGGTCAGCCCGTCATAGCCGGGGCGGGCGCCCTCGCCGGCGGCGACCACGTTGACGGTGATTCCGCGGGTGCCGAAAGCGGTGGCCTGCCCGGCGGTCCAGTTCGACAGCGCGGCCTTGACGGCGGCCTCGGCACTGCCGTCCGGCGGGTTGTCCGGCAACACCGAAATGATGGATCCACCCGAGCGCAGATGATCGCCGACGGTCCCGACGGTCAGTACCGCGGACAGCACGGTGGCGTCGAGCGCGCTACGCCACGCGGTGGCCTGATCGGCCAGCGAATAGCCGCGCGGATCGCCGCCCTGCCACTGGGGCGCCGGGACGTTGACGATGGTGTCGAGATGGTGTGGGAACAGCCCGCGGGCCTGCGCCATGCTGGCCGGGTCGGTGGTGTCGCAGACCACGGCCTGGGCGTCGAGCTCCTTGGCGGCCACCTCGAGTTCGGGGCCGCGCAGACCGGCAAGCGTCACTTTGTGGCCGGCCTCGCTGAAACCTTCGGCGACGACGCGACCCAATTCGGTGTCACCGCCGGTGACCAGCACATCCATCGGTAGGTCCTCCTCGTGTTCGCAGCTATGTTACTGGACAGTAGCGGGTTGGCGGTGCTGTGCCGGAACTCGGCACAGACACAATCCGGCCACAGTCCGGGCGCAGTGCGGTGCAGCGGACGCAACGACCCACGTCGCGGTGGCCCGTCGTGCTTGCTGTCGCCGTTAGGCTGCGTGCTATGCGGCGTTGCGGGGCGGTGTGCGGTGCGGTGGTCGCCATGCTGGTGGGGGGCCTGACCGCCTGCAGTTCCGGCCCCGCGGGGTCGTCGATCACGGTGTTCGCCGCGGCTTCGCTGGAGCCGGTCTTCACCGAGATCGCCACGCGGTTCGAGGTCGATCACCCGGGCGTGACGGTGGCCTTCAACTTCGCCGGGTCCGCCGATCTGGCCACCCAGCTGGTGCAGGGCGCTCGCGCCGACGTCTTCGCCTCGGCCAACACCACCCAGATGGACAACGTCGCGCAGGCCGATCTGCTGGACGGCGCGGCGGTGCCCTTCGCCACGAACACGCTGGTGATCGTGACGGCGCCGGGCAACCCGCATGCCGTGGGCTCCTTGGCGGACCTGGCCGCTCCCGGGCTGTCCGTGGTGGTGTGCCAGGTGCCGGTGCCCTGCGGGGCGGCCACCCGCACCGTCGCCGGGGTCGCCGGGGTCGCGCTGCACCCGGTCAGCGAGGAACCCTCGGTCACCGACGTCCTCAACAAGGTCATCACCGGACAGGCTGACGCCGGTGTCGTGTACCGCACCGAGGCGCAGCACGCCGGGGACAAGGTGACCGCCGTGGAGTTCCCCGAGGCCGCCAGGGCGGTCAATACCTATCCGATCGCCGTGCTGCGGGAGACATCCCATGCGGGGCAGGCCCGCGCCTTCGTGGATCTGGTCACCGGCGAGACAGGACGCACGTTCTTGCGCGCAGCCGGCTTCGGTAGGCCTTGAGCGGCATGGTCGGCCGGCCTGATGACCTGCCGGGCTGGGTCTATGTGCCCGCCGCCCTCGGCGCGGCATTCGTGGTGTTGCCGCTGGTCGGGATCGCGGTCAAAG
The DNA here is from genome assembly GCF_000972925.1 of Mycobacterium sp. UM_Kg1. Lineage (NCBI taxonomy): Bacteria > Bacillati > Actinomycetota > Actinomycetes > Mycobacteriales > Mycobacteriaceae > Mycobacterium > Mycobacterium sp. UM_Kg1. The sequence goes on from NZ_JRMK01000034.1 coordinate 3,291, forward strand.
TCGACTGGCCGCATTTCTGGTCACTGATCAGCAGCCCGTCGGCCACCACCGCACTGCACCTGAGCCTGCGCACAGCGGCGGCCAGCACCGTGCTGTGCGTGCTCCTGGGAGTGCCGATGGCCTTGGTGCTGGCGCGCAGTCGCGCGGCGGTGGTGCGCATCCTGCGACCGCTGGTGCTGCTGCCGCTGGTGTTGCCGCCGGTGGTGGGAGGCATCGCACTGTTGTACGCCTTCGGGCGGCTGGGGTTGCTGGGCCGGTACCTGGAAGCGGCCGGGGTCCACATCGCCTTCACCACCACCGCGGTGGTGCTGGCACAGACGTTCGTGTCGCTGCCGTTCCTGGTGATCGCCCTCGAAGGTGCGGCGCGGACGGCCGGTGCCGACTACGAGCTGGTGGCGGCCACGTTGGGCGCCCGGCCCAGCGCCGTCTGGTGGCGCGTCACACTGCCGCTGTTGACCCCCGGCCTGGTCTCCGGATCCCTGCTGGCGTTCGCTCGCTCACTCGGAGAGTTCGGGGCGACGCTGACCTTCGCCGGCTCCCTCGAAGGTGTCAGCCGGACTCTGCCGCTGGCCATCTACCTGCAGCGGGTGTCCGACGCGGAGGCCGCAGCGGCCATGTCGCTGTTGTTGGTGGCCGTTGCCGTACTGGTGGTGGGGATGCTGGGCGCAAGGCAGTGGGGCCGCATCCGATGAGCGCCGACGCGGTGGGGCTCACCGTGCGCGCCGTGGTTCCCGAGCGCGGCCTGGACGTGCGTCTGAATCTGGCGCCGGGCGAGATTCTGGCGGTGCTGGGGCCCAACGGGGCGGGAAAGTCCACGCTGCTGCACGTGATAGCGGGTCTGGTGCAACCCGATGAGGGGGTGGTGCGGGCGGGAGACCGGATACTGACCGATACCGGAGCCGGGGTGCGGGTGGCCAGCTTCGCGCGGCGGATCGGTCTGCTGCTGCAGGACCCACTGCTGTTTCCGCACCTGAATGTGGCGGCCAACGTGGCATTCGGCGCGCAGCGCCCCCGGTACCGCCCGCCATGGCGACGGGCGGGTGCGCATGCGGTGGCGGCGCCGTGGCTGCGCGCAGTCGGCGCCGAGGGACTGGCCGGGCGCCGGCCCCACCAGCTGTCCGGGGGACAGGCGCAGCGGGTCGCGATCGCGCGGGCCCTGGCCGCCGAACCGGAGGTGCTGTTGCTCGACGAGCCGCTGTCCGGTCTCGACGTCGGCGCGGCGTCCGCGGTGCGCAGGGTGCTGCGCGAGGTGCTCGGCGCCGCCGGCCGCACCACCGTGCTGGTCACCCACGACCTGCTCGACGTCTTCGCGCTGGCCGACCGAGTGGCGGTCCTCGAATCGGGCCGGGTCGCCGAGGTCGGCCGCACCGCCGACGTGTTGGCCGCGCCGCGGAGCCGGTTCGGCGCCCAGATCGCGGGATTCAACCTGGTCGCCGGGGTCCTTGACGACGCCGGCGTGTTGCACACCGGTTGGGGGGAGACCTGGCGCGGGAAGCCCGGCGATGGTGCGGAACCGGGCCGGCCGGCGGTCGCGGTGAGTGCACCCCAGGCGGTGGCGGTCTATCGCGAGCGTCCGGGACCCGGCAGCCCGCGCAATGTCGTCCAGGTGACCTTGGCCGGGCTCGAGGTCCGGGGCGCCACGGTTTCGGTCCGCGGTGTCGAACAGCCGGATGGAGCGCCGGGATTGGCCGCGGACATCACCGCGGACGCGGCCGCCGAACTGCGCCTGGCGCCGGGGGAGACCGTCTGGTTCGGGGTCAAAGCCCAGGAGGTGACGCTGCGCGCGACACACCCCGGGGCGGCGTAACTTGCGTACCGATGGCAACACGGTAGTTTTTCTGCCATGAAGCAGGTGGACCTGACCTCACGGGGCATCCGGGCGATGGCGGTGACCGCGCTCGCCGGTGCATTGGCATTCGCGGTCGCGGCGCCGGTACACGCGGATCCGGCCCCGCCGCCTCCCGCCCCGCCCACCGCGGACACCGCGCCCGCAGACCCGAACGCCCCCGCGCCCGCCGCCGAGCCGGCCCCCGAGTTGGGCCGTGTCGACGACGTCGCGGGCGGGCTGAGCTTCGTGCTGCCGGCCGGCTGGGTGCAGTCCGACACCACCCACCTCGAATACGGCTCGTCGCTGTTGAGCAAGAAGACCGGTGACCCGATGCTCCCGGGCCAGCCGGCGCCGGTGGCCAACGACACCAGGATCGTGCTCGGAAAGCTCGACCAGCGGCTGTATGCCAGTGCCGAGACCGACAACGCCAAGGCCGCCACCCGCCTGGGGTCGGACATGGGCGAGTTCTTCATGCCCTACCCCGGCACGCGCGCCAACCAGGTGAGCGCCCCGCTCAACGGGGGCGGCCTGACCGGCAGCGCCTCCTACTACGAGGTCAAGTTCACCGACCCCGCCAAGCCGGTCGGCCAGATCTGGAGCGGCGTGATCGGTGTACCGCCGGCCGGCGACGCCGCCGGTCCGCAGACCGAGCGCTGGTTCGTGGTGTGGCTGGGCACCGCCAACAACCCGGTGGACACCGACGCGGCCATCGCGCTGGCCGAATCCATCCGGCCCCTGGCGCCGCCGCCCGCCGAGCAGGTTCCCGGCTCGGTTCCCGGCCCGCCGGGCCCGGCTCCCGCTCCCGCTCCCGCTCCGGCCCCGGCGCCCGCCGCCTAGCCCGCGCGGTTCGCGGTCCCGCTCGGATCCCGCTATGGCCGGAAGCCACCTCGCTGCTGCGGTGTCCCCGCCGACGTCGGTCAGTTGGCTGGCCTACGTTCTGATCGGCGGCATCGCCGGCTGGCTGGCGAACCGCATCATGAAGCGCGCCGAATCGGGCATCCTGCTCAACATCGCCATCGGTGTGATCGGCGGCTTCATCGGCGGGATGCTGCTCGGCTGGTTCGGTGTCGACGTCGAGGACGGCCGCCGGTGGTTCACCTTCTTCGTCTCCCTCGGCGGGGCCATCGTCTTGTTGTGGGTGGTCGGACTGATCCGACGCAGGTAGCCATGAGCGCGTTCCAACGCGCACCATAGGACTATGGCGTCGAGGGTGGCCGGGGAGATGCTGAGCTGGCGTGTGCAGCGGCCCGGCCCGATAGACAGCAAGCCACTGGAGCGGGTCAGCACCGCGGTGCCGCGACCGCAGCCTTCGGAGCTGTTGCTGGCAGTCCACGCCTGCGGGGTGTGCCGCACCGACCTGCATGTCGCCGAAGGCGACCTTCCCGTGCACCGTCGCGGGGTGATCCCCGGCCATGAGGTGGTCGGTGAGGTCGTCGAGGTGGGCGCCGACGCCGGTACCGACTTCGCGGTGGGCGACCGGGTGGGAATCGCCTGGCTACGGCACACCTGCGGCACCTGCCGTTTCTGCCGCCGAGGTGATGAGAACCTGTGCCCGCACTCCCGCTACACCGGCTGGGACGACGACGGCGGGTACGCCGAATTCGCCACCGTACCTGCGGATTTCGCGCATCACTTGCCCGCCGGATATAGCGACGCCGAGTTGGCGCCGCTGTTGTGCGCGGGCATCATCGGGTATCGCTCGTTGCAGCGCGCGGACCTGCCGCCCGGCGGTCGGTTGGGCATCTACGGGTTCGGCGGCAGCGCGCACATCACCGCCCAGGTCGCGCTCGCCCGCGGCGCCGAGGTGCATGTGATGACGCGTGGCGCGCGGGCGCGGGAACTGGCGACAGAGCTCGGCGTCGCCTCGGTGCAGGGCGCCGCCGACCCGCCCCCGGTGCCGCTGGACTCGGCGATCCTGTTCGCCCCGGTCGGGGAGCTGGTGTTGCCGGCCTGCGAGGCGCTGGATGCCGGCGGTACCTGCGCGATCGCCGGAATCCACCTCAGCGACATTCCGCCGCTGAACTACCAGCGCCATCTGTTTCGGGAGCGCCAGCTCCGGTCGGTCACGTCCAACACCCGCGCGGACGCCCGCGCTTTTCTGGACTTCGCCGCGCAGCACCACATCGACGTCACCACGCCGCTCTACGCGCTGGATGCCGCCGACCGGGCGTTGGAGGACTTGGGTGCGGGCCGGATCGCAGGGGCAGCGGTTCTGGTGGTGTAGGGCCGCCGGGCTACGACGACACCTGCCAGACAAGGGCGGCGGCAAGCGCGCCGACGCCGTTGAGCGACCAGTGCAGCGCGATCGGTGCGATCAGGCTGCCGCTGCGCCGCCGCAGCCAGCTGAACACGAATCCTGCGACCGCGGTGGCCAGCACCGCCAGCGTCACTCCGGCGAGCATTCCCAGGAAACCGCCCCCGAAGATGCGGGTGAAGCCCACGTTGTTACTGGTCAGCCCGAGCGATGTGGCCACATGCCACAGCCCGAACAACAGCGAACCGGCCGCCGCCACCCCGCGAAAACCCCAGGCCCGGTGCAGCGCGCCGTGCAGTGCGCCGCGGAACGCCAACTCCTCGGGAATGACGGTCTGCAACGGAATGACCACCATCGATGCCACCAGCGCGCCCGACAGCGTGGCGTAGTGGTTGTTCAAGAACAGCGGCCGGGTCACCGGCAGCAGCACCCCGACCGCGATCACCGACACCACCACCAGCACGGCGGCCAGCGCGTAGCCGAGCCCCGATCGCCAGTGCGCGCGCCCCAGGCCGAGTTCGGTCCAGGTCAGGCCGCTGTAGCGGACCAGCGCGATCAGGCCGACGGCGGTCGCCGGGACGGTCGCGACCGCGGCCCAGGGCGTGGTGAAGTGCGCGATCACATTGGCCAGGGCCAGCACCACCACCACAACGGCGACATCGACGACCGCACGAAACCGGTTCAGCGCCGACAAGTGCCCCACCAGGGGGTGCCATCCCCCCGGCGCCGCGAACTCGTGAGCAGACATTGGTCGAAATCCTACCCGCGGCGCCGCGGACGGGGCGGCGTCGTGAAAGCGGCGTCGTGAAAGCGGCGTCGTGAAAGCGGTACTACTTGGGACTACTTGGGGCCGTGGGTCTCGCACAGCACCCGCGCCGGAGCTCCAGTGGCGCTGTTCTGGCTGACGACCTTGCCGTTGACGCTGATGGTGCAGGTCAGCGAGCCGGGTCCAGCGCTCTGGGCGCTCAGCGAATAGGAGGAGGGGCTGGTCGCGTTGGTCATCGATCCGGTCAGCTGGATCGACCAGGGCAGCGCGGCGTTGGTGGCGTGGGCCTGACCGTTTTGGCCCTGGTAGGTGATGTAGCCGGCGACACCGGTGCCGGTGAGGTCGTAGCGGACCGGCACCCGGGTGTGGTCGGGGGTGGCGCCCGCCGCACCGGCTCCGGCGATGGCGGCCGACGCGACGAGGGCGCCGAACAGCAACGACGTCGCTTTACGGGGCATCCGGACGGGTGCGGGGTGAGCGGTCATGGCCGTCACCTTATCTCGCTGCCCTCGCGGTCTGCGCCCGATCGCCAGGTCCAGTTGCTGATGCGGGGGTCGTCCTCGCCGTGTTCGCGGGTGTAGCGGCGGGCGGCCAATCGGGCGTCGACCATATGCTGGCGCAGCACCGCGCAGCGGCCGCCCAGGCTGGGCACCCGGTCGATCACGTCCATCACCAGATGGAAGCGATCCAGGTCGTTGAGCATCACCATGTCGAACGGCGTGGTGGTGGTGCCGCGTTCGCGGTAGCCGCGCACGTGCATCTCATCGTGGTTGGCCCGCGAGTAGGTGAGCCGGTGAATCAGCCATGGATAGCCGTGGTAGGCGAAGATCACCGGCTTGTCGCGGGTGAACAGGGCATCGAACTCATTGTCGGGCAAGCCGTGCGGGTGCTCGGATGGCGGCAGCAGGCGCATGATGTCCACCACGTTCACCACGCGCACGGCCAGGTCGGGAAGCTCGCGGTAGAGGATGTCGGCCGCGGCCAGCGTCTCCAGGGTGGGGATGTCCCCGGCGCAGGCCAGCACCACATCCGGCTCGCCGGCGGTGGTGCCCGCCCACTCCCAGATCCCCAGACCGCGGGTGCAGTGCGCCACCGCCGCAGGCATATCCAGGTACGCCAGTGCCGGTTGCTTGCCGGCGACGATGACGTTGACGTAGTCGCGGCTGCGCAGGCAGTGGTCTGCGACCGAGAGCAACGTGTTGCCGTCCGGCGGCAGATAGACACGCACCACCTCGGGCCGCTTGTTGGCGACCAGATCGATGAACCCGGGGTCCTGGTGCGACGCCCCGTTGTGGTCCTGACGCCAGACATGGGAGGTCAGCAGATAGTTCAGCGAGGCGATCGGCCGACGCCACGAGAGCTCGCGGCTGACGGCCAGCCATTTGGCGTGCTGGTTGAACATCGAGTCGACGATGTGCACGAATGCCTCGTAGCAGTTGAACAGCCCGTGGCGCCCGGTCAGTAGGTAGCCTTCGAGCCAGCCCTGGCACAGGTGCTCGGAAAGCACCTCCATGACCTGGCCTTCGGGGGCCAGATGGTCATCGCAGGGTTCGGTCGGCGACAACCACACCCGATCGGTTGCGCCGAAGACCGCCGACAGCCGGTTGGATGCGGTCTCGTCGGGACCCATCAACCGGAATCGAGTGCGGTTGCGGTCGATGACGTCGCGCAGAAATGTGCCGAGCACGCGCGTGGCTTCGTGTGTCTCCGTAGCCGGCCGGTTCACCGGCACCGCATAGTCGCGGAAGTCGGGCAGGTCCAAGTCGTGCAGCAGCAGCCCGCCGTTGGCATGCGGGTTGGCGCTCATCCGGCGGTCGCCCCGCGGCGCCAGCGCCGCCAGCTCCGGCCGCAGGCGCCCGGCGGCGTCGAAGAGCTCCTCCGGCCGGTAGCTCTGCATCCACTGCTGGAGCTGGCGGCGGTGCCCGGGGTCGGTGCGGGTCTGTGCGAGCGGCACCTGATGGGCGCGCCAGGTTCCTTCCACCTGTTTGCCGTCCACCGTCTTCGGCCCGGTCCAGCCCTTGGGGGTGCGCAGCACGATCATCGGCCACACCGGCCGCGTCGGTGCGGAGCCGGAACGCGCGGTGTGCTGGATCGCCGCGATGTCATCGAACGCGTCCGCGAGGGCGGCCGCCAGGGATCGATGCACCAGGGCCGGATCGTCACCGGCGACAGTGATGGGTCGATACCCGTAGCCGCGCAGCAGTGCCTCCAATTCCGGGTGCGGAATACGGGCCAGCACCGTGGGATTGGCGATCTTGTAGCCGTTGAGGTGCAGGATGGGCAGCACGGCGCCGTCCACCGCCGGGTTCAGGAACTTGTTCGAGTGCCAGCCGGCGGCCAGCGGGCCGGTCTCCGCCTCGCCGTCGCCGATGACGCATGCCACCACCAGGTCCGGATTGTCGAAGGCCGCGCCGTAGGCGTGCACCAGCGAATAGCCGAGCTCGCCGCCCTCGTGGATGGAGCCCGGCGTCTGGGCGGCCACGTGGCTGGGGATGCCGCCGGGAAAGGAGAACTGCCGGAACAGTTTCCGCAGCCCGTCGGTGTTGTGGCCGATACCGGTGTACACCTCGCTGTAGGTGCCCTCCAGATAGGCGTTGGCGACCAGCGCCGGACCGCCGTGGCCGGGGCCGGTGATGAAGATGACGTTGGCGTCGCGCTCGCGGATGATCCGGTTCAGGTGCAGGTAGAGCAGGTTCAGGCCAGGCGTGGTGCCCCAGTGCCCCAGCAGCCGGGGCTTGACGTGCTCGGGCAGCAGCGGTTCGGTCAGCAGCGGGTTGTCGAGCAGATAGATCTGGCCCGCCGACAGATAGTTCGCGGCCCGCCAGTAGGCATCGAGGCGGGCCAGCTCATCGTCGGGGAGTACAGGTGTTGATGGAGTGACGTCAGTTGCACTCATCTTTTCCATTGTCCCGCCGAACCCGGACCCCGGCAACCGGTTCATTACCCTGTCACCGTGTTGTTGGACGCTGTTCGTGTATTGGATCTGGCCGGCGCAGACGCCGACGCGGTAACCCGGCTGCTCGCCGACCTGGGAGCCGACGTGCTCAAGGTGGAGCCGCCCGGCGGCAGTCCGGCGCGCACGGCTGCGCCGTTGCTCGGCGGCGTGAGCATTCCGTTCGCGCTGCACAACGCGAACAAGCGCAGCCTCGTGCTGGATCCCGCCGAGGACCGAGACCGCCGCAGGTTCGCCGAGCTGGTGGCCACCGCCGACATCGTGGTGGACAGCGGCCGGCCCGGACGGGCCGCCGACTTCGGCACCTCTTGCGCAGAGCTCGCCGATCGCTTTGCCCATCTGGTGACGATGTCGGTCACCGATTTCGGGCAGACCGGGCCGCGCTCGTCGTGGCAGGCCACCGACGCGGTGCTCTACGCGCTCTCGGGAGCCCTGTCGCGGTCGGGTCCCACCACGGGGACCCCGGTTCTGCCGCCCGCGGGGATCGCCTCGGCGACCGCGGCGGTGCAGGCCGCCTGGGCAGTGCTGGTCGCGTACTACAACCGGTTGCGCTGCGGAACCGGGGACTACATCGACTTCTCCCGGTACGACGCGGTGGTCACCGTGCTCGACCCGGTGTTCGGGGCGCACGGCCAAGCCGCGGCTGCGCAACGCGCGTCGAGCCGCTGGCGTGGGCGGCCCCGCAACCAGGACGCCTATCCCATCCTGCCGTGCCGCGACGGTTATGTCCGGCTCTGCGTGATGTCGCCGCGACAGTGGCGCGCGCTGTGGAGCTGGCTGGGTGAGCCCGCGGAGTTCGCCGATCCCAAATACGGTGTCATCGGCGAGCGGTTCGCGGTGTGGCCGCAGATCAGCGCCTTGATCCGTCAGCTGTTCGCCGACCAGGACATGGTGGATCTGGTGGCAGCCGGGCAGTCGCGCGGTGTGCCGATCGCCGCCGTGGGGGACCCGGCGCAGGTGCTCGAGCAGGAGCACTTCGTGGCCGCCCAGGCGGTCACCCGGGCGGAGCTGGCGCCGGTGCTGTCCGCAGCGATACCGACCGGCTACTACGTGGTCGACGACCAGCGGGCCGGCTTCCGGTCGCAGGCTCCGGCCTGCGGCGACGCCGACGCCGAATGGCTGACGGGTCCCTCGATCGGGCCGGCGTCCGACGCCGCCGTCGGCGCCCGGCCGTTCGAGGGACTGCGCATCGTCGACCTCGGGATCATTGTGGCGGGCGGGGAGGCCAGCCGGCTCTTCGGCGACATGGGCGCCGAGATCATCAAGGTGGAGAGTCCGGCCTACCCGGACGGGCTTCGGCAGGCGCGGCCGGGCGAGGCGATGAGCGAGTCGTTCGCCTGGACACACCGCAACAACTCCGGATTCGGTCTGGATCTGCGCAGTCCGGCCGGCAAAGAGATCTTCGCCCGCCTGGTCGGCACGGCCGATGCGGTGCTGGCCAACTTCAAACCGGGCACGCTGGCCGCCCTCGGCTTTTCCTACGAGGTGCTGCGCGAGCTCAATCCACGGATCGTCCTTGCCGAGAGCAGCGCCTTCGGCGAGACCGGCCCGTGGAGCGACCGCATGGGTTATGGCCCGCTGGTGCGGGCCACCACCGGAATCACCGCCCTGTGGACCGCCACCGACGACGAGGGTGACGCGAAGCGCCACCCGTTCTACGACGCGACCACCGTCTTTCCCGATCATGTCGTGGCGCGGGTCACTGCCCTGGGGGCGCTGGCGGCGCTGATCGGGACCCGGCGCACCGCGACGGGCAGCCACGTCCACGTGTCGCAGGCCGAGACCGCGGTCAATCAGCTCGACACCATCTATGTCGCCCGTGCGGCGGGCTCGTCAGTTCACCCTGACACCGCGGTGGATCTGGTCTGTCCCTGTGCAGGAGACGACGAATGGTCGGTGATATCGATCCGCAGCGATACCGACATGCTTTCTGTAGCAGCAGCTTTCGGCGACGCCTCGCTGGCGGACGATCCGCGTTTCGCGACCGGCGCCGATCGGGTCGCCCATCATGGCGAACTGGCGGCCGCGCTGGGTCGCCACACCGCGTCCCAAACTCCCTTGAGGGTCGCTGAACTGCTGCAGGACCGGGGAGTGGCCGCTGCGCCGATGAACCGGCCGCCCGATGTCGCCGACGACCCGCAGCTGGCGCACCGAGCGGTGTACGCGGCGATGACCCACCCGCTGATCGAGCACGCGTTGCCGGCCGAGACCGGTCCCGCGCCGTACCGCAACATCCCGCCCGCGCTGCAGCGTCCCGCGCCGCTGCCCGGGCAGGACACCCGGGCGATCTGCCGCTCGATTCTCGGGCTCGAGGACGACGAGACCGACAAGCTGATCGCCGACGGAGTGCTTTTCGCCGCCGATTAGCCACCGCAACGAACCGGTTCGGACGCCGGGCGGTTGCGTCCCGGACTCATTCCCTCACTGGGTGGGGACCTCCACATAGTGGAGTGCGAATACATCTGCGGGGACTGGCCATTGGTCTCCCGCTTCGCCCTTGACAACCCAGTCGCCTTCGGCGGCGGCAGTAGGCCCCTCGGCGGTCTCGATCGTTTCGCCGGGGTGTGCGGGTCGCGCGAGAACCCTTCCGCATCGCTGCCATTCGTCTTCTCTGATATGCAGGTAGCTGGAGCGGAAGATGTCGTTGCGCACCGACCAGGTCGCACCGCCGTCGTGGACCATCCAGTCGCCGGCGCCGGCCTGCATCGTCGCCCCGGATGGCGACGTCCACGTCCAGGGCGAGTCGTGCTGCTCGGCGCGCACGGTCCCCGCTCGGGTGTAGGCCCGCCACACCGGGTGCGATCGATAGCCGAGCTGGCGCAGGCTCCACAGGGTGTTCGCCACGCCCACGAGCACGCCGTTCAGCAGCTGCGGGTCAGCCTGGACGACGGGCCAGTCGACAAGCTTGTCGTGTATTCGGTGTTTGTCGTTGCGACTCGGGCCGTATCTCCAACCATTGTCGCGGTAGTAGCGGCACCAGTCCTGGTGTTCGGCTCGCGCCATCTTCATCGCTGAGGTGTGGTCAAAGCCCATCCTCTCAAGCTGCTTGAGCGGGGGCAGGCCCGCGATGTCGCGCTCTGCCAGCGGTGTCGGGACATCGCCCCACGGGTTCCAGGTGTGCCCGGCAATCTGCTCAACCATCGACAGGGCGTTGCGGACCTGTCGTCGATTGGACCCGCGATAGAACTCGTCGAGTTCGGCCCACGGCAGTCTCGAGGGCAGCGGTGCGGCCTCGGAGCCCAGTGTGGACAGGTAGCGCTCGTGGATGAGGCTGGCTGCCCGCTCCCAAGCGTCTGGGGCTTGGCAGTCGGGAAACTCCAGCATCAGTCGATAGGTGCGTAAGCGCCCGACGAGGGCCATCGGCCTGTCGCTCACGTGACTGTCCGGATCCCAGCTGTACACCGGCATCGTGGGGAAGCGGGCAGCCAGCCGGCTGCCCAGAGTCGCAGCTCCTCGGGGAGCATGCTTCCAGTCGTCGACGAATATCACGGCGGTGGTCGCCGGGTCGCCGGTTTGGATCAGACGTTCCAGTACCGGAACCGAGGGCGCACTCGGCACGATGTCGATGGTGGGCCCTGTGGCGATAAGCCCGAACTGCTCGCGGTGGAACTCGTGGTCACGGTGACATTCGTCGGCGTCTTGGCAGACGAGGGTGAACGCCGGCAATTCCGTTTCGGTCGGGGGGCTGTAGTAGTCGCGCTCCAATTTGCGGCGATTCAGATCTGCGCAGAGCGCCAGGGTCAGCTGCGAGGTACCGCAGACGAACACGCGGCGGACGATCTTGGCCGCGATGATGTTGTCCAACAGCCAACTGGCGGTGATCTCATACTTTCCGATGGTGTCCACGGCCCATCGGGATTCGGCTCCACCGAGTTGCTGATTTCGCCACGCCTCTGCTTGCCAGGGATCGTCTACGCGAACGACCAGTGGCAGCCGGCTGTGGGGATCGCCCGCCCGTGCGAGGCCTCCGGTGACGGCATCCAGCCACATTCGGTTGTTGGAGGGTTCGCCGGAGAGCAGGTACAAACGCTCAAGGCGCCGCCATAAGGAGAGTGAGACCAGCGACGACGGGTCATTGAGATCGACCGTCAGGACTCGGGCACCGTGGGCGCGGGCACCCTGTGCGCTGTGCTCATCGGTCTGGTCGACGATGACCACGAGGGTGTCGCGTCGGCCCAGCGTCCGCGCTATACCTCCGATCATCGCGCTCGAATCGGCGTCGACGCCGATGACGGCGGTGACCGAGGATGCGTGGTTCGCCTGGAGCAGGTCGACTTGGGATCGGAAGAGTGCGAGGGCAACGCCGGAGAGCCCGGTGAAGATGGCTCCCAGAGCCGCGAGTTGTGCCACCACCAGGGCGACTGGGGTCGGGCTCGGGCATATCGCCGAGTTCATCGTGACCTCGTTCGTGCCGCCTTTGAGCAGCGCTGCGGTATAGATCAGCGGCTGGAAGAAGGGCGGGTGAGTGTCGTCGTGGCAATCCCAAAAGGCACTGATGCCCAGCAGTGCGCTGGTGGCCGCCAGCCCGGCCGCAACTGTGGCGGTTGCGCTTCCGGGCCGTCGGTCGGCACGTGCGCGCAGCACCAAGACGCACACCGCGACCAGGAATATCGCGGTGAGCACGACTGTCGGCCACGACCCCGGCGTGCCGAACCAGCTCAGCCGGCTCAGCCACCCAGGCAGGCCGCGGACCGCCGTCGGCCATCGGGCGAGCACGCAAAGCCACGCCACCGGCGGAACCATGCAGGCAACCGCGAGGCGCGCAAGGCGGCGAGGGGCAGCCAGCGCCGTCGCCCGCCTTATCAAATCCTCTCGGGTGCACTGCTCCGGAATTGGGATCACCAATATGTCTTTCAGTCTTGTCTTACGGATTTTACTCGGTATGCTAAGCCGCGAGTCGATCTTTTCGGAGGCGATGATGCTTTTTGTAAGTCACGCCAGCCAAGACAGGTCGGCAATAGAGGGTCTGCTGGCGGTATTGCGGCGCACTCGCCAGGAAGTGTGGCTGGACGACGAGCTCGGTGGCGGTGAGGCCTGGTGGCAGGCCATTCTGGAGAAAATCCGCGACTGCAGCGTATTCATCATCGCCCTGTCGAATAACGCGCTGGCATCCAAGCCCTGCGCGGCGGAGCTGCGGTACGCGCAGGCACTTCGGCGTCCCGTTCTTCCGGTTCAAATCGGTGCGGTCCACAGTGTGCGGGTCACGCCGCTTGCCGCGACGCAGATCATCGATTACCGCAATCCGCTCCACGAAACAGAAATCCGACTGCTCGCCGCCGTGCGGAAATGCCAAGCGCAGTGCGGTCCACTGCCGCCGACCCTGCCCGATGAGCCGGAGGTGCCCTTCGCCTACTTGATGCGGATGGCCTCAGTACTGTCCCACCCAGCGCTGAGCCACCACGATCAAGCCGGGCTGGTGTCGGAGCTCAGACACAAGCTCGCCGAGGACTGTGCCGATCCTGCAGCACTGCGCGACATCGTTCGGCTGCTGTACCTGCTGCGCGATCGTCCGGACGTCACCTGGCGGATCCGCGGTGAGGTCGACGCCTTGTTGGCCGCGTGCGACTCCGACCTCTCGCCGTCGCTCGGGCTGGCTACGGTGCCGTTCGCGCGTCCCCATCGGGTCGAGTCGCCGTCGGTGCAGTCGCCCGTGGAGCGGCTGGGATCGAGTCGAGAATCCGCAACGGAGCGACCCCCCTCCGAGCCGCGATCAGTCATCGCGCTGAACGCGTCGTCGAAATTGGTTTCCCCCGCGGAGTCGCCGCCGACACGTGCTCGTCCGGTGGTCATTGCCTCCCGCATCACCAAGGCAGGGCGGACCGGCTTCGCGCACAGCAGATGGATCCTTGCCTCCGCGGTCAGCTTGGCGGTGATCGCCGCGGTTGTGGTGGCGGTGCTGCACCGCCAGGCAGAACCGTCGGGGCCCGACATCGCGCTACTCGACGACAGCACCTTAAACACCATCATGGGAGCCACCGGGATGCAGACTGCGGAAGGCGGCGTCCTGAAGGCTAAGCACATGCGCGGCACGGTCGAGGTGTCGCCGCCTGAGTGCGCGAGCGTGCTTTATCCAGGGCTGGATCGCACATACCGGGACAGCGGGGGCGGGCAAGTCACCTGGCGGGTATCCGAGGACCGCGGCGGGATGGGGCGCGCGGGAGTCGACGGCAATTTCTTCGTCGACCAAGATGTGGCGTCTTTTCCCGTCGACACTGATCGCCCGGCGGCATTCGTCCGGGCTTCGGCGCTGCCGTGGAGGGCCTGTGCCGGGCAGACAGTCAGTGCGACCTACCGCGGAACCGAGACGTATACGTGGAATGTCGGGGAGGTGGTCGGGGAAGTTCCGCAGATCGCTCAGTCATTCATCCGGGTCGGCGGTGCGCCTTATGCGTGCCAGCGTGTGATGCGGGTGGTCTCCAACCTGGTCCTCGATATCAAGGCCTGTGGTGATCACGTCGATGATGAGGCCAACAAGATCGCAGGCAGGCTGGCCGCGGTTGTGACGGATGCGCCACCCTTTTGATTTCGATCTGGCGCCGGTGCGCCGCCCACCGTTCCGGGGCTGTCGTCGGGCCCGGGCATGCCGGGCCGGCGCCGACTCCAGGCCAGTGTGCCTGATCGCCGACGGAGTGCTTTTCGCCGCCGATTAGTCTTACGGCCATGTCTGTCGACCCCCGGACCCCGGTGCTCATCGGCTACGGCCAGATCAACCATCGCGACGACTCCGACCCGGTGGAGCCCGTCGACCTGATGGCGGCGGCGGCGCGGCGCGCCGCGACCGATCGAGTGCTGCGCGCCGTCGACTCGATCCGGGTGGTCAACCTGCTCTCGGCCCGGTATCGCGATCCGGGCGCTCTGGTCGGCCAGCGGATCGGTGCGCAGCGCCCCACCACCCGGTACAGCCCGGTGGGCGGCAACGTGCCGCAGTCCCTGGTGAATCAGGCCTGCCTGGACATCCAACATGGCCGCGCGGGAGTCGTGCTGCTCACCGGCGGTGAGACCTGGCGTACCCGGACCAGGTTGCGACGAGCCGGCGAAAGGCTGTCCTGGACACAGCAGGACGACACCGTCCCGTTGGCCGAGTGCGACGGCGAAGACGTGCCGATGGTCGGCCCGGACCAGGAGCGGATCGGGCTGGACCGGCCCGCCTACGTCTACCCGCTGTTCGAGCAGGCGTTGCGGATCGCCGCGGGGGAGAAGGTCGACGACCATCGTCGGCGAATCGGTGAACTGTGGTCGCGGTTCAACGCGGTGGCCGTCGCCAACCCGCACGCCTGGATCCGGCAGCCGGTCAGCGCCGAGGAGATCTGGCAGCCCGGTCCCGCCAACCGGATGATCAGCTACCCCTACACCAAGCTGATGAACTCCAACAACATGGTCGATCAGGCGGCCGCACTGGTGCTGACCTCGGTCCAGACCGCCACCGATTTGGGCGTCCCCTCCGAGAACTGGGTCTTCCCGCACGCCGGTACCGACGCCCACGACACCTACGCCATCGCCGAGCGCGCCGAGCTGCACCGATCACCGGCGATCCGGATCGCGGGGGCCCGGGCGCTGGAGCTCGCCGGTGTCGCGCAGGTCGGCGAGATCGACTACGTCGACCTGTACTCGTGCTTCCCGTCTGCGGTGCAGGTCGCCGCCGCCGAACTGGGGCTGCCCACCGATGACCCCGCCCGGCCACTGACGGTGACCGGCGGCCTCACCTTTGCCGGTGGGCCGTGGAACAACTATGTGATGCATTCGATCGCCACCCTGGCCGAGCTGCTGGTGGCCAACCCGGGGCGGCGCGGCCTGATCACCGCCAACGGCGGCTACCTGACCAAGCACAGTTTCGGCGTCTATGCGACCGAACCGCCGCAGGCCGGGTTCCGCTGGCAGGATGTCCAACCCGAGGTGGACGCACAAGTCACCCGGGCGTCGCTGGTGCAGTGGCAGGGAACCGGCGAAGTGGAGTCGTGGACCACACCGTTCGATCGCGAGGGCCGGCCTGAGCAGGCGTTCCTGGCGGTCCGCACCCCGGCCGGAGCGCGCACCCTTGCGGTGGTCCGGGACCGCGATGCCGCCCAGATGACCGTCGACGAGGACATCGCCGGTGCCGCGGTCGACGTGCACGAGGACGGTACGGCGACGCTGCGATAGGCGGCCCTGGCGGCGTGTGCTCGCCGCCCCGTCATTCGTCGAGTTGTGCCCGGATGTCTGGATCGGTGCAGTAGCGCACCAGTGCCGCTGCGAGTTCGGCGTTGCGGCCCTGGGCCAGCGCACCGAGTTCGTTGGGGTCGGTGGGGAGTCCGAGTTCGCGTGCCCCTTCCAGTGCGCGCTGGTCGAACGTGTAGCGCGCCCACGGCCAGACGTCCTGGGCTTCCCGGAGAAAGATGCTCGCGCCCACGTCGCCGATCCCCTTGTAGGCCTTCAGCGCCTCGGTGGCCGCCTCGACGTCGCGTCCGCTGCGTTCGGCGAGCAGCCGAAGATCGCCTCCGTAGTTGGTCTGTGTCGCCTCCGCCAATTCGACGAGCATGGTGGCCGAACTCTCGTCGTAGCGGCGGTAATGAGCCCGTCCCATGGCGTCGATCAAGGTCTGCCGGTCGGCTTCGAGGACTTTGTGCGGGGTGCGCAGGCCACTCCTGAACAGTTCCCGGGCCGCGCGGGCCGCCACGGCCGAGTCGATCGGCTTGCTGGCCAGCAGGCACAGCATCAACAGCTGGAACAGCGGCATCGGCTGATTGCGCAGGCGGATGCCGGCCTCCTGGGCGTAGGTGGTGCCCGCCCGCCGCAGCAACCGGCGCACAAGCTCCTTGTGAGTGGTCACGGCTGCGGCTATACCCGGGGTTGAGACCCCAGAACCCCGGCGGGGCCCGCCCCGGTTCGCGCATCACCGACATGATCGCCGCGCTGATCATGCGCGCCCCCGCGTGCTGAGGGCGGTCGGCGTTACCGGCGGGGTACCAGCCGTTGCAGCTGGGTCACATGCTGCGGGGACAACTCCGCCAGATCGCGGGCGCCGAGCAGTCGCATGGTGCGCCGGATCTGTTCGGCCAGGATGTCGATCACCCGGTGCACGCCGGCCTGTCCGCCGGCCATCAGGCCATAGAGGTAGGCCCGGCCGATCAGGGTGCAGCGGGCGCCCAGCGCGACCGCCGCGACGATGTCGGCGCCGCTCATGATGCCGGTGTCCAGCAGGATTTCGGTGTCACTACCGACGTCGCGGGCCACCTCGGGCAGCAGCTGAAACGGCACGGGTGCCCGGTCGAGCTGGCGGCCGCCGTGGTTGGACAGCACGATGCCGTCTGCGCCCAGGTCGACCACGGCGCGGGCGTCGGCGACGGTCTGAATGCCTTTGACGACGAATCGGCCCGGCCATTGGGATTTGATCCACACCAGGTCGTCGAAGGTCACGCTCGGGTCGAACATCGAGTCCATGTACTGCGCGACGGTGCCCGACCATCGGTCCAGCGAGGCGAAGGACAGCGGTTCGGTGGTGAACAGGTCGAACCACCAGGCCGGATGCAGGGCGGCGTCGACGACGGTCCGCGGCGTCAGCGCCGGGGGAATCGACATGCCGTTGCGGGTGTCTCGCCGCCGGGCGCCGGCGACCGGGCAGTCGACCGTCACCATCAGGGTGTCGTAGCCCGCGTCGGCGGCGCGGCGCAGCAGCGCCATCGACCGATCACGGTCGTGCCACATGTAAAGCTGAAACCAGCGGCGCGCCGCCGGGGCGGCCTGTGCGACGTCCTCGATGGAGGCCGTGCCGAGGGTGGACAGCGAGAACGGGATGCCCGCGGCAGCGGCCGCGCGGGCACCGGCCAGTTCGCCCGCGGTGTGCATGAGCCGGGTGAAGCCGGTGGGTGCGATCGCGAACGGCAACGCCACCGGCGCCCCCAGCACGCTGGCAGTGGTGTCGACGCTGGTGACGTCGCGCAGGATGGCGGGATGGAACTCGATGTCGCGGAAGGCCTGCCGCGCCCGGGCTAAGGAGATCTCGTCTTCGGCGGCGCCGTCGGTGTAGTCGAAGGCCGCCCGCGGCGTGCGCCGCTGGGCGAGGTCCCGCAGGTCCTCGACGGTCAGCGCACGCTCGAGGCGGCGCGCGGTGCGGTTCAGCCGCGGTCTGCGCAACCGGATCAGCGGCGCGAGCTCGCCTACTCTGGGGAACCGCCGCGGTATCACCGACATCGCTGACTCCTTTACTGCCGCACTCGAACTGTGCCACGGTTGGTGTATGGCCGACACCTTCGGGCTGCAGCGTTTCGTCGACGCGCAGGCCGGGGTGTACGACACCGTGCTGGCCGAACTGCGTGCCGGCCGCAAGCGCAGCCACTGGATGTGGTTCGTGTTTCCGCAGTTATCGGGGTTGGGCACCAGCGCGATGGCCCGGCGTTACGGCATCGGGTCGGCGGCCGAGGCACGGGCCTACCTGGCGCACGACGTGCTCGGGCCGCGGCTGCAGGAATGTGCGGGCGTGATCGGCGCGGTGCGCGGCCGGTCTGTCGAGGAGATTCTGGGCTGGCCCGACGACATCAAGCTGCGTTCCTCGATGACGCTGTTCGGGCGGGCTTGTGAGGGTGGCGGCCATATCGGCCGGTGCTGCTGCCGCGACTTTCGTGCGGTGCTGGACCGCTATTACGACGGACAGGAGGATCCGGTGACCCTCGACCGCCTGGCGTGGCTTGCCCGAGGATGAGCGTCGTGCGGGTTACCGGTCTTGGTAGCGGGCCCTGAACAGCGCCTCCAAGTCTCGTTCGAATTCCGGCGCCGGCCCGTCGACCAGCGCGTGTGGAGCGACTGCGGTGATCGGCAGCGAGGCCACCGGGGCCGCCGGCACCTGCAGCTCGCGCAGCCATTCGGTCAGTTGCGCTGCCGATGACGCGTAGACGATCCGGCCCAATCCCACCCATGCGTGGGCCGCGGCGCACATCGCGCAATGTTCGCCGGAGGTGTAGACGGTGGTCCGGACACGTTGCGCCGGCGTGAGATTGGCCACCGCCCACTGGGCGATGGCGAACTCGGGGTGGCGGGTGGCATCGCCGTCGCCGGCGCGGTTGCGGTCCTCGAAGAGCACCGTGCCGTCGCCGTCGACCAACAGTGAACCAAACGGATCGTCGCCGTGCGTCAGGGCTTCGCCGGCCAATTCGACGCAGCGGGCCAGGTAACCACGGTCGGTATCGCTGAGCGTCACAGAATCAAAGTCTACGGCGCGCGCCGGGCATCACCCGGCGCGCGCCGATAGAGACTGGACCGCCTACGAAGCGGTTGGATCGGCGCTGGCGGCGAAGACCGCCTGCGCCACCCCGGCCACTATCGAAGCGACCTTGAGAGCTTCCAGCACCGCTTCGCGGCCGACGCCCGCCGCCCGGACGACCTGCTCGTGGGAGGCAACGCACGCCTGGCAGCCGTTGATCGCCGAGACTGCGAAGCTCCACAGCTCGAAGTTGGCTTTGTCGACCCCCGGGTTGCCGATGATGTTCATCCGCAACCCGGGCCGCAGGTCGTCGTAGCTGCCGTCCAGGAAGTGCCGACCACGGTAGAACACGTTGTTCATGCCCATGATCGACGCGGCGCCCAGGGCGGCCTGATAAGCCTCCGCCGACAGGTTGTCGGCCGCCTCGGCCCCGATCTCGGCCAGCACCGTGGCGTTGCGAGTGGCCGCAGCGCTGGCCAGCAGACTGCCCCAGAGCTGCTCTTCGTTCAGGACCGTGGTGCGGGCGATCGAACCCAGGTTGAGCTTGAGGTCCTTGGCGTAGTCCGGGATCGCGTTCTTGAGGTTCTCAATACTCATCGGCGCTGTTCCTCCTCATCCTGGCGCTCGACATCACCGCGAGCGCGATTCATACCGCTGCGATCACAGAGATTCTTTGAGCAGCTCGCCGACGTTCAGGGTCGCCTCGCCCTTCTTCCAGTTGCAGGCGCACAGCTCGTCGGACTGCAGTGCGTCGAGGACCCGCAGCACCTCGTCGACGTTGCGGCCCACCGACCCCGCCGTCACCGAGACGAACTGAATCTCGTTGTTCGGGTCGACGATGAAGGTGGCCCGGTCGGCGACGCCGTCGGAGTTGAGCACGCCGGTCGCCGTCACCAGTTCGCGGTTGAGGTCCGACAGCATCGGGAACGGCAGGGTCTTGAGGTCCTCGTGCTGGGCGCGCCAGTTGTAGTGCACGAACTCGTTGTCGGTCGACACGCCGAGAACCTGGGCGTCGCGGTCGGCGAACTCGTCGTTCAGCTTGCCGAAGGCCGCGATCTCGGTCGGGCAGATGAAGGTGAAGTCCTTGGGCCAGAAGAACACTACGCGCCACTTGCCGGCGTGGTCATCGCTGGTGATGGTGGTGAAGAAGTCGTCGGGCCCGCTCGCGTCGACCTTCGACAGGTCGCCCGGGATCAAGGCGGTGAGCCGGTAGGACGGGAACTGCTCGCCGATAGTCAACAGTGCCATGACACTCCTTTGTGTGAGATATATGCCGTCGGGGCGCGGTGGGCGCCCGCATGGTCCATCGTGCCCCATTCGAATTAAAAATGAAAGGTGATGCCACGCACTATAATTATCGGCATGACCGATGCAAGCTATCAGCCCACGCTGGCGGGCCTGCGGGCCTTTGCTGCCGTGGCCGAGAAGCACCACTTCAGCCTCGCCGCGGCGGGTCTGGGCCTGAGTCAGTCCACCCTCTCGCAGGCCCTGTCGTCGCTGGAGGCCGGGTTGGGGGTGCAACTCATCGAGCGCTCCACCCGGCGGGTTTTCCTGACCGCCGAAGGGCAGCAGCTGCTGCCGCACGCTCATGCGGTGCTCGACGCGGCGGCGCAGTTCTCCGCGGCGGCCGCCGGGGTGGCCGACCCCTTGCAGGGCGCGGTCCGGCTGGGCCTGATCCCGACGGTGGCGCCGTACGTGCTTCCGGCGGTGCTGGCCGGCCTGGCCGAGGAACTGCCGGAGCTCAACCTGCGGGTGATCGAAGACCAGACTGAGCGACTGCTCACCGGGCTGCGCGAGGGCGCCGTCGACGCGGCCGTGATGGCGCTGCCGGCCGACGTGGCAGCAATGACCGAAATCCCGATATACGACGAGGATTTCGTGTTGGCCCTGCCGCCGGGGCATGCGCTGGCCGGCAAGCGCCGACTTCCTCCGGCCGCGCTGGCCGACCTGCCGCTGTTGCTGCTCGATGAGGGCCACTGCCTGCGGGACCAGACGCTGGAGATCTGCCGCAACGCCGGCGTGCGGGCGGAATTGGCGACCACCCGCGCGGCATCGCTGGCCACCGCGGTGCAGTGCGTGAACGGCGGGCTGGGCGTGACCCTGATCCCGCAGACGGCGGTGGCGGTGGAGGCCGAGCGCAACGGTCTGGCGCTGGCCCATTTCGCGCCGCCGCAGCCCGGCAGGCGCATCGGGTTGGTCTTTCGTTCCTCCAGCGGCCGCGAAGAGTCCTATCGGCGACTGGCGCGGATCATCGGCAAGGTGGTGGCCGCCGGTCATCGGGTCGATCTGCTCTGAGCGCAGCGGCGGGCGCGGGCCGTTTAGGCTGCACGGGTGATCCTGACGACCGAAGACCGGAACCGGGTACGCACCCTGACGCTGAATCGTCCCGAGGCGCTCAATGCGTTCAACGAGGCGCTCTACGACGCCACCGCCGAGGCGTTGCTGGCCGCCGCGGACGATCCCGAGGTGGCGGTGGTGCTGATCACCGGTGCGGGACGCGCGTTCAGCGCCGGGACGGACCTTGCCGAGATGCAGGCGATGGTCACCGACCCGGACTTCGTGCCGGGCAAGCACGGTTTCCGCGGTCTCATCGCGGCGCTGGGCCGGTTCCCCAAGCCGCTGATCTGTGCGGTGAACGGCCTCGGCCTGGGCATCGGAGCCACCATCTTGGGCTACGCGGACCTGGCGTTCATGTCCTCGACAGCGCGACTGAAGTGCCCGTTCACCAGTCTGGGAGTGGCCCCCGAGGCCGGCTCGTCGTATCTGCTCCCGCAGCTGATCGGCAGGCAGAACGCCGCCTGGCTGTTGATGTCCTCGGAGTGGATCAACGCCGACGAGGCGCGGCGGATGGGCTTGGTCTTTGCCGTGTGCGAACCGGACGACCTTCTGGACGAGGCCCGCAGGCACGCCGAAGTGCTTTCGTCCCGGCCTATTTCAAGTCTGATGGCGGTCAAGGCGGCGATGGTCGAGCCGACCCGGGCCGCAACGCTGGAGGCTGTCGAACGTGAGAACGGGTTCTTCGCCGAACTGCTGGGCGGCCAGGCCAACGCCGACGCGCTGGCCGAATTCAGCGGCCGGCCGGGCGGCGGCTCAGCGTGATCCCACGGGGCTGATGTCCAGGGCGAGGCCGCGCAACGCATCCTCGTCGGCAGCGGCCAGGGCCGCTTGGATGATGCCGCGAACGGTGCAGCGGCACCGGCCGCAGTCGGCTCCCGCGCCGCACATCGCGGCTACCTCTTTCGACGTCGACGCCCCGGCGGCGACGGCGTCCGACACCATCTGATTGGTGGCTCCGACACACAGGCATACGTACATGCGCTGGCCCTACCGACCCTGGCCGGCCGACGCCAGCGGATCTCTTGCGGTCTTGTCCGGGTTGTCGAGCCGGTGCTGTGCACGCGCTGCACCCTCGAATTCCAGCAGCGTCATCACCTCATGTCCATCGTCGACTGCTTGCGAGATTGTCGGGCGGAGTGAGCCCGATGTTAGTAGAGTCTAACCTAAGTAAAGCGCACCTTGCACGCGTCGATTAGCCGCAGATGACAAATAGTTCGCCGGACGGCTCCGGCGGTGGTGCGGCGATGAGGCGCGCCGAGGCACGGGGAAACACGCGACTGCGGCACCTCACCTGCATTAGATTGAATGTGCGCGTTGCGGCGATGACTCACGCCCCTCCGTCGCGGCCGACCGGCGAGGTTCTTCATGGCAGAGGAGAGATCATGCAAGGCGACCCCGAAGTTCTCAAACTGCTCAATGAGCAGCTGACCAGCGAACTCACCGCGATCAACCAGTACTTCCTGCACGCCAAGATGCAGGACAACTGGGGTTTCACCGAGCTGGCCGGCCACACCCGCGAAGAGTCCATGGAGGAGATGCGCCACGCCGAGTCGGTCACCGACCGGATTCTGGTGCTCGGCGGCCTGCCGAACTATCAGCGCATCGGATCGCTGCGTATCGGCCAGACGCTGCGCGAACAGTTCGAGAGCGACCTGGCGCTGGAGATCGACGTGCTCAACCGGCTGCGGCCGGGCATCGTGATGTGCCGGGAGAAGCAGGACAGCACCACCGCCCAGATTCTGGAGACCATCCTCGCCGACGAGGAGTCGCACATCGACTATCTGGAAACGCAGCTGGAGCTGATGGACAAGCTCGGCGAGGCGCTGTACTCCGCGCAGTGTGTCTCCCGCCCGCCCTCGTGAGGTCCTAGGGGACAGGAGTTTTAGCGGCCTTGGCGCACCGGCGACCCGCTAGTATCCCAAGGTATGAGCCGAATCGGGGATTTCGCCCCAGACGACGTGATGGGCTGGATGGTCAAGTCGCCCGAACTGGCCGCCGGAATCGGTGGTTTCAGCACGGCGGTCTACTCCCGCGGCCGGCTGCCGCTGCGCACCCGGGAGTTGGCCCGGATGGTGATCGCCTTGGACAATGAGTGCACGGTCTGCGAAAACACCCGTGACGCCGACGGCCCGGCGGCCGGGGTCAGCGAGGATCTCTACGAGCACGCGGCCCAGTGGCGCACCTGGGAGGGGTTCAGCCCCCAGGAGCGGATCGCGGCCGAGTTCGCCCACCGGTTCGCCACAGACCACACCGGCCTGCGCGACGACGAGGATTTCTGGTCGCGGTGCGCCGAGCACCTGAGCGACGAGCTGCTCGCCGACCTTGCGCTGTCGTGCGCGTTGTGGCTGGGCATGGGCCGGCTGCTGCGCACCCTCGATATCGGGCAGGCGTGCACGTTGACGCTGCCGAGCCGGGCTTGAGGCGCCCGGGACGGTCACGCCGGGCAGGATTGGCGTTGGCCGCTGTCGCCGCGGTCGGGGCTGCGGGAATCGCCGCGCGCCGGGCAGCGGTGATCAGAAACCGTAAGTACAGCTCCTCGCCGTTGAGTCCGGAGTGGACTCCGCGTCCCGCCGAATACGGCGTCGGAGTGCGGCGCAACGTGGCCGTGCAGATGAGCGATGGCGTGGTGCTGCGGGCCGACGTGCATTACCCCACCGTGCCCGAGACCGGACAGCCCGCCCCCGGGCCGTTTCCGGTGCTGCTGTCGCTGACGCCGTACGGCAAGCTGGCCCCGCCGCCGGCGGCCCAGATCGGTGGGGGGCCGACCCCGCGCCTGATCCGGCGCGGCTACATCGAGGTGATGGTCGACGTCCGCGGCACCGGGGTATCGGGTGGATCGTTCGAGATGTTCGGTCCCGACCAGGCCCGAGACGGGGCCGAACTGGTCGCCTGGGCGGCGAAGCTGCCGAACTCCAACGGCCGGGTCGGCATGTTCGGTATTTCCTACCTGGCGATCAACCAGCTGTTCACCGCGGCCTCGGTGGGCCCGGACTCGCCGCTCAAGGCGATCTTCCCGGTGATGGCCGCCAACGACTTCTACCGGGACGTCGCGACGATGGGCGGCGCGACCCACATGCCGGCGGTGCGCGGCTATGGCGCGGTGTACTCGATGCTCAACGTCATCAATCCGACACTGGAATTCCTCGCACGGGGCGGGCACGAGCGGCCCCGGGCCGGCGGGCTCGCCGCTGTGCGGCAGCGTGGCAAGGACCAGCGAAATTACTTCTGGCCGTTGATCGCCGACGTGAGTGCCGGCGGCGAGGCCGCCTACGACGGACCGGTGTGGGACCGGATGCGGTCTGACCCGCTACTGCCCGCGATCGCCGCCAACAACGTCGCGGTCTTTCTGGTGGGCGGCTGGCACGATGCCTTCCAGCGGGGTGCGCCGCTGAATTACGCCGCGCTGCAGAACTCCAGCGTCGGTCGCCCCGCGAGTGCTCCGATGGAGCCCGGCCAGCCGACCGTCGATCGCATCCGGCTGCTGATGGGGCCGTGGTATCACGTGTCGGATTTCGATGGTCTCCAAATGCAGGATCTGCAGCTGCGCTGGTTCGACTACTGGCTGAAAGACGATGAGACGGCGGCGATCTCGGGTTCGCCGTTCACCTTCCAGGCGATCGGCGATCAGCGGTGGTATCACACCGGCCAATACCCGATGCCCGAAGCGGAACCGACCCGGCTCTACCTGGCCCATGACGGCCGGCTGGCCGACGACGCCCCGGCCGAGCAAACCGTCGCCAAGCTGCCCTACCGTTCGCGCGGCCCGGTGTCGGGGCGCAGCCTCGAACAGTGGTCGCTGGGACTCAACAGCTACGTCACCTCAGCCGGGGGCGGTCGCACCCGCTACGACCAGGACAACAGCCGGTTGCACCGGGGAGCGTTGACCTACACGACGGAGCCGTTCGACTCGCCGACGCTGCTGGCCGGACCGATCACACTCAGTGTGCAGGCGACGGCCGATACCACCGAGACGCTGTGGGTCGCCCACCTCGACGACGTAGCACCGGAGGGTGCGAGCCGGCCGCTGACCATGGGAGCGCTGCTGGGCTCGCACCGGAAGTTGGACCCCGCCCGCACCTGGTATCTGCCGGACGGCACGGTGCTGCGCCCGCATCACATCAGCACCCGGGACGCGGTGCGGCCGGTGGAGCCCGGACAGTTGACCCGCTACGACATCGAGATCTTCCCGACCGCGGCCCTGATCACACCGGGGCACCGGCTGCGGCTGACATTGACCACCTACGACTTTCCGCACCTGGTCCCCAACGTGCCCACTCGGCGCGCGCTGGCCGGTGGTCTCTACCAGGTGCACCAGGGCGGGCCCACGCCGTCGTTTCTGGTGTTGCCGCTGGCCGACCCGGACAGTCTGGACTGAGGCCGCTAGGGCTGTTCGGCAACGTCGCGGATGCGTTCCAGGGTGCGCCGCATGTCGCGAATGTTGTTGCGCTGCCTGAGGAAACCGCCGAACAGCCAGTAGTAGACGGTGGTGAGCAGGGAATCGGCCAGCCGGAATGACTCGGTGACGTCGGTGCCGTCGGCGGTGGGGGTGAGCTCGTAGCGCCAGCGGTTCACCGCACGGTCACCGGCGAGCACCGCGAACCCGAACACCCGGCTGGGCTCGCATTCGGTGACCCGGCAGGTCGTCCAGTACACCGGACCTATCCCATTGCGCCGGACGTGGCCGCGAAATCGTGCGCCCACCGCGGGGCCGTCCGCGCCGTCGAGCCATTCGGCCTCGAAGGTCTCCGGAGAGAACTTGCCGATGTTGCGGACATCGGCCACCAGCTGCCAGATCCGTTCAGCCGGGGCAGCCATATGAACTGTCGCAGAACCCTGCATGCGCCCCATCCAATCACGTCCGGCGGGCTGGGGTAACCCCTGCGGGAAAAGCACTGGGTCCCATCCGAAATCGGATGGGACCCAGTGGTAAGACCGCCGCGATGGACAGCTGCGCTAGCCGGCGCCCAGGTGGCTCTGCAGGTCGGGCTTCATGGCCTGCAGCTGCTGGCCCCAGTACTCCCAGCTGTGGGTGCCGTAGTCCGGGAAGTTGAAGATCGCGTTGTTGCCGCCGGCCGCGGTGTAGAGCTCCTGGAACTTCTTGTTCTGCCCGATCATGAAGTTGCCCTCCAGGAACGTGGCGGGCAGGTTGTCGCCGCCCAGCTCGTTCGGGCGGCCGTTTCCGCAGTAGACCCACAGGCGGGTGTTGTTGGCCACCAGCCTGCCGACGTTGACCGTCGGGTCATTGCGAAGCCAGGCCGGGTCGTCGTCGGGACCCCACATGTCTTCCTTCTTGTAGCCGCCTGCGTCACCCATGGCCAGGCCGATCCAGCTCTTGCCGTCGGACGGGTTGATGTAACCCGACAGGGAACCGGCGTAGACGAACTGGTTGGGGTGGTAGATCGCGAGGGTCATCGCGGACGCACCGGCCATCGACAGGCCGACCGCGGCGTTGCGGCTCTGGCTCACGCCGTACTCCGAGGCCAGGTAGGCCGGCAGCTCGCTGGTCAGGAAGGTCTCCCACTTGTAGGTGGAGCAGCCCGCCTTGCCGCACGCCGGGCGGTACCAGTCGCTGTAGAAGCTGGACTGGCCACCGACCGGCATGATCACCGAGATGCCCGAGTCCAGGTACCACTCGAACGCCGGGGTGTTGATGTCCCAGCCGTTGTAGTCGTCCTGGGCGCGCATGCCGTCGAGCAGGTACAGGCCCGGTGAGCCCGACCCGCCCGGCTGGAACTGCACCTTGATGTCACGGCCCATCCCGGCCGAAGGCACCTGCAGGTACTCGACCGGCAGACCCGGCCTCGAGAACGCCGATGCGGTTGCCTCGCCACCGGTCAGGCCGATCAGGCCCGGCAACGCTGCGGCAGCTACCGCGCCGACTAAAAGTCGGCGTGCCCAGCGCAATCCCTTGGTCACGTCTGTCATTCCTGCCCCTTGTCGTCTCACTGTGGAACGGTCACTCTCACGATCGCGACGCTGTGCGCCACCACTTCGGATCGGTCCTTCACATGCAGCAACGGCCGCATTTCGCAACTCAAGCGGCCGTTCCCGGGATCGACTCGCTCTATAGCATACCCGATTTCCGCCCGGTACCCGGCTAGAACATGCAGCACGACACGCGTAGGCTGCCCTCCGATAAGCCGAGAAAAACACTGCACTGAGCAGTCGCTTGTCCGCTGTCGCTGCCGAGCCGATCCCGCCCGTGGGCGCGGCAAGGGGCTGCGGCAGCGGCCGCGACAGCGCAGGTCGGGATCGATTGGGGCGCGCGATTTTGAACACCGTACTGGGGCTGGCGGTCACCCCGTCGACAATCGGCTGGGTCACGGCCGCGGGCTCGCACCGCCCGGGGATCGGTGAAGAGGTCTGGGTCGACGGTGGCGATGCCGGTCCGGACGCGGTCGGCCTTGCCGCACAGGCGTCGGCGGTGGCCGCCCGGGTGGGGGCCATGCTGGCCGCCCGCGGCGATCGCCTGCGCGGGGTGGCGGTCACCTGGAGTGACGATGCGGCCGTCGCCGCGGCGCTGCTGCTGGAGTCGCTCGCCGACGCCGGCTTCGACCACGTGGTGCCGGTGCGCTACGGCCTGGCGGCTGCCTCGCTGGCCGGCGGCCTTCAGGCCGCTGCCGTCTGCGTCGTCGAACCCGGATTGGCCACCTTGGTCCTGCCCGCGCGCCCGGGAGCCCCGGAACCGGTGGTCGACTCCCATGCGGTCACCGACTTCGACCAGGTCGCCGACTGGCTCGGGGACAGGCTGGCCGCAGGCGGTCAGCGGCCGGAGACGCTGATGGTCGCCGGATCGGTGCGAGGTATGGACCGGCTCGGGCGGCGCTTGGAGTCCCACCTCGGGATGCCGGTTTTCGTTCAGGGCGGCGCGATCCAGGCGCTGGCGCGTGGCGCGGCGCAGGCCTTGGCCCCGCACGCCGAATTGACCTCGACGCCGCTGGGCGCTCCGGCTGCCGGATTGGCGGTCGGAGCCCTGCGCCGGCATCGGCCCCGCCCGCTGTCCTACGTCGCAGCCCTGCTGATGCTGGCGGTGGGAACGGTGACTCTGGTGGCATCGCTGGCGGCCGCGCTGAGCCTGCAACTGGGCCCCGACAGGTCAGCGCCGGAATCGCCGGTGCCCCAGCGTGCGACGGTGGCCCGCGTCGTGGTGCCCGCCCCGGCGCCGGCGGCGATCCCGGCGCTCCCACCGGCCGCACCGGCCGAGACCGAGGACGTGGAGTTCGGTTCGCTGTGGGACGCTTCGGAGATCGGTTCGGACCTGTCGGAGCCCGGTGGCGTCCCGACCCAGCTGGAGCGCGTTCGGGACCACGTCTACGGCCCGTCCGGGCGCTGAGTCACGGCGGGTCGGCAGCGATGCTCGCCGACAGCGACACCGTCACCTCGTCGGCGACCTGCATGGCACCCATCAACATCGAATAGCGCCGCACCCCGAAGTCGCTGTGGCGCACCTCGGTGTCACCGCTGACCTGCCAGGAACCGTCCTCCTGGGCCACCCGGACAGTGATGACGTGCGGCTTGCGCCGCCCGTTGATCTCCAGCGTTCCGGACAGCCGGTAGCCCTCGCCGGCCGGTTCGACCTCATCGCAGCCGAATCGGATCAGCCGATGTTTGTCGGCGGCCAGGCACTTGAGCGCATTACTGCGGATCAGCGTCTTCTCCGGCGGGGTCAGTGGCGTCATGCCGCCTTCGCCCTGCAGCACCCGCAGCGAATCCACCTCGACAACCAGGTCCACGCCGCTGGGCGACTCGCCGGACCACGACACGCGCGCCTGCCAGCGCTCCATGGCGATGGTGAGCCGGTGTCCCATCTTGGATGCCCGGCCCGCAACGCCGGTGTGGACCAGCAGCTGGCCGTCCGATGCGTCGAGCTGCCACTGTGTTGCGGTCATCCGCGGCACTTTAGCGCCCGGGCCTGAGGGCTTCCGGACGGATTCCTGATGGCGCGCGACACGCACCCGTTAGGCTCGCACGCGAGGAACACCGGCCTGGATCGACGGACTGAGGGCGAAGAATGATTCGTGAACTAGCTGCAGCTGCTCTCCTGGCGGGAGCCGCGGGTGTGGTCGCCGTCGGCGCCGCACCGGACGCGGTGGCCTACCCCGGCGACGTGCCGGGCATGGCCGAGGGGCAGCGGCAGGGAGACGCGTGCTTCAGCTGGGAGCGCTTCATCTACGGGCATGGCCCCAACGGGCAAGCCTTGGCATGCCACTTCATCGCCAACCAGTGGCCGCCCAAGGACACCGGCTTCTGGCAGATCTCCTACCCGCTCTACGGGGTGCAGGAAATCGGTTCGCCCTGCCCGAACCCGCAGTCGGCGGCGCAGTCGCCCGATGGGTTGCCGTTGCTGTGCCTCGGCGCACGCGGCTGGCAGCCCGGGATCTACACCGGCGGCATCGGCCCCTACTTCCCGCCGGGAATCGCCCCGGTCGGCTGACCGAACCCGGCGCATCCGCCGATCAGCTTCCGCCCAGACTGGGGGGCTAGCTTCGATCGGATGACAGTCGGCAGGCACCAGCGCACCATGGCGCTGGGGATGATCGGCCTGGGCCGGATGGGCGCCAACCTGGTCCGGCGAATCGTCGACGGCGGCCACCAATGCGTCGTCTACGACCACAACCCGGACGCCGTCCGCGCCCTGGCCGACGAACCCAACACCGCCGGGGTGCGCTCGCTGGCCGAACTCGCCGCACAGTTGCCGGCCCCGCGGGTGGTGTGGGTGATGGTGCCCGCCGGTGCGATCACCACGAGTGTCATCGACGAGCTGAGCGGCCTGCTGACGGACGGCGACGTCGTGATCGACGGCGGAAACACCTATTACCGCGACGATATAGCGCACGCAAAGACTTTGGCCGCCAAGGGGATCCGCCTGCTGGACTGCGGCACCAGCGGCGGCGTGTGGGGCCGCGAGCGTGGCTACTGTCTGATGGTCGGTGGCGACCGGGCTGCGTTCGACTACGCCGAGCCGGTCTTCGCCACGGTGGCACCGGGAGTCAACTGCGCCCCGCGCACACCGGGGCGCCACGGGCCGATCACGCAGGCGGAGAACGGCTACCTGTACTGCGGGCCGACGGGGGCGGGGCACTTTGTGAAGATGGTGCACAACGGCATCGAGTACGGGATGATGGCCTCGATCGCCGAGGGACTCAACATCTTGCACCACGCCGACATCGGCGCGCAGACCCAACCCGGTGACGCCGAGACCGCACCGCTGGCAGATCCGGAGTTCTACCGCTACGACATCGACATCGAGCAGGTCAGCGAAGTGTGGCGCCGGGGCAGCGTGATCGGTTCGTGGCTGCTGGACCTGACCGCCGATGCGTTGCACGCATCGCCGGATCTGGCGGAGTTCGCCGGCCGGGTGTCGGATTCGGGGGAGGGCCGCTGGACCGTCATCGCCGCGATCGACGAGGGAGTGCCCGCGCCGGTGCTGACCACCGCGCTCTACGCGCGATTCTCCTCGCGCCACCTGTTCGAGTTCGGCGCCAAGGTGCTCTCGGCGATGCGTAAGCAGTTCGGCGGTCACGACGAGAAGTCCTCCTGAGCGCTGCGCAGTCGCCGGCGGCCGGTTGCGGTCCGTTGCGGCGTCCTGGCCGCGGCCTGTCCGGGCGTGCCAGTATGGGGAATGCCGCGGCAACGGCGGGCGACCCAGGTGACTGGTGTTGCCGCAAGGGCCGACAGGACGACCGTGCGGGTGATCGCCCTGACGGTATTGCTGCTCGCCGCGGGGGCGACCACCCGTGGCTACCTGCCGGGCGCCGAGCGCGGGCCGCGGCGGGCCGAGGCCGGGGGCGTGGCGGAGGCGATCATCCTGGCCGGCCTGCTGGCGGTATCCGGCGCGGTCGTGGTGCTCGCCATCGTGCACCGGACGCGGCATCGGCGCTCTCAGCCCAGGGACGCCGCTCCGCTACCGCTGGCCTTCCCGGGGGGGCGGGCCCCGGTCTGGCGGGCGGTGCTGCTGGTCGTGGCGGCGCTGGCGTTGTGGCTGCTGACGCTGGTGGTCCTGGCGGAATTCGGAGCGGCGCACCACACCGGGATTCCGGCGGAGGTCACCGGGGCGGGCGACGCCGCATCGAGTGCACCGAGCGATCCGCCGGCGGC